>NZ_CP014691.1:1800000-1987500 GCF_002005465.1 Neoasaia chiangmaiensis
CGTCCGCCGGGACGATCCGAGCGCGGCCATTACGTTTCGCCTGGTAAAGTGCCCGGTCCGCACGACGAATGATTGAGTTCCAGCTATCCCCCTCACCTGCGACCGCAACACCAGCACTGACGCTCAGTGTCAGGGTCAACCCTTCGATCGCAAACGGACTGGCTGTTGCAGTGTCGATGATGGCAGTGACCCGTCTGAATCCGTCAGAACCACTCTGCGGCACGAGAAGCACATATTCCTCTCCCCCATAGCGTCCAATGGTTTCGTCGGGGGCGAGCTGATGGCGGAACCGCTCGCCCAAGGCGACCAGCGCGGCGTCACCGACCAGATGGCCATGCGTGTCGTTGAGCCGCTTGAAGTGATCAATGTCGATCAGGCTGACCGCCAGTCGTGGCACGATCGTGCCAGTCAGCGCCTTGGTCAAGCTTTCCTGCACGGCCGCCCGGTTCAACAGCCCCGTCAGGCCGTCATGGGTAGCACGGTAAACAAGCTGCCGGGATTGAGCTTCAAGGGCGGCATGGGCGTCCAACAAGTCGGCTGTCTGCGCCCTGACTGTAGCTTCGAGCCGGGCGCGCTGTTGCATGAGGTAGCGGGTCCGCAGCCGTAGCAGAAGCCATCCAGTCCCTATCAGCAGGACAACGTAACCGGCATAGGCCCAAGGCTGTCGCCACCATGGCAGTCTGATGGTGATCACAAGTGTGATCGGATCCGATGGCGCACGCGTGTCCGGATCGACCGTCTCGATCAGCAAGCGGTGTTGGCCCGAGGGAAGGGCCGGGTAGACAAGGTGATCGGTCGAGAGTGCCTGCCAGCGGGGGGCGATGCCTGCGATCTGATAACGAAAGAAGGTCCGCCCACCGCGCCTTCCGCCAAGGAGACCGATCCAGACATCAAGCCGAGGATGTGCATAGGGAAGCATCTCGCCGTGATAGGGAACACCATCGACCGTCACTTTCTGAATCGACGGATGGGGCGCATCCAGCTGCCACAGGATGTCAGGTTTCAGAATGTGCGACAGACCTTGGGCGGTACCGATCCAGATTGAACCGTCCGCATCTTCGTAAATGCTGTCCTGCGCCACGTCGTTACCGACAAGGCCGGATGTCACATCAGCGGAGACCCATTGCCCATCATGCAGGATCGCAACCCCGCTCGACGTTCCAACCCAGACGTTGTTGCGCCGGTCCACCATGACAGCGGCGATCGTGCGATCCGGGAGGCGATCCGGATCGATTTTGGTGACGCGGGGCTGAGGTGTGGTGGTATCGACCCGAAAGAGACCATCCAGAGTGCCGACCCAGACCGGTCCGCCGGGCCGATGCGCCAGGGTCTCCGTGTTAACCTTCGGCTCCCCCCATTGCCGGACGAACGGGCGCATGTCCTCGCCGGGCCGTTTGCGCCAGAGCATTCCGCTCCCGGTCAGCCAGATCGTGCCGTCCGGATCGATGACCAGATCAGTCAATGAGGTGTCATGCGCGCTGCTTAGAACGGGCATCGGCCGGGTGCGGCCGTCGTCTTCCAGACGATATAGGCCGTTCCCGGTTGCAACCCATGCCGTGCCATCCGGCGCGGTGTGGACCGTTGAAATATCCGGGAATGGATATTCGGTCTTCGCACCCGTGCGCGTATCGAGCCGGACCAGAGTACTGGCGTTCACCGACATCCAGAGGATACCTGGCCGTCCTACAGCCAGAGACTGTATACTCCGGTTCTCGAAACTGGGACGAGGCGGTTTGCCGGGCGAAAGAAGATCGAGCCCGCCATCCGTGGCAATCCACAGGCGACCATCTTGCGCACGGATAATTCCCCAGACGACACCGTTGGACAAACCACCCAGCCGGGTCAGGTTATCTATAGCGCCCCAGCCCACATACTGGCGGACCCCCTCACCCAAAAGGCCGAGCCAGATAGAACCGGCCTGGTCGATGGCCATGGGCAAGAGCTGATTGAAACCATCAGTGAGCGTGATCGCATGCCAGACGCCATCATGCCGCACCGCGACGCCATGAACGGCCTGCGTTATCAGATCGCCGTTTGCAGCCCTATCGATCCGTAAGAAGCGAGAGAGGCCATCGAGAGCCGGCACGTTGTCCGGAATCATCTCAAGACGGACAGACGCCTGCTGCGGATCAAGGATGGCGGCGATATTGCCGGTTCGGACGATCACACTTCGCCCGCTTGTGGCGAGGAAACCACCCCAGCGTCGCGTCGGTAGCCCTTCCTGCGCCGCCCAGCAGTGGTCACGCGTCGCACCAAAGACACAGATGCGTCCATCGTGGTCGCTCACCCAAAGATCAGGGCCATTGCCATAAACGTCCAATGGGGTGCGCAAGGAACGATTGGCGCGTGTTATTTGAGGCGGAGGGACGATGAATTTTGGTTCAGCAGGAACATCAAGCGACAGATACAGAAGATCATGCCCGGTCGAGACCGCCACGCCATTCCCAAAGGCACTTAAAGCCGAGGTCTGCACATAGCGACCGTTAACCGGAAGGGCGATTGTCCTGAAATGGAGGCGCACCAAAGAAAATGGAGAGGGATCTTGCGCGACCAGCAGTCGGTTTTCCTGCGAAGCAATGATGGTTCGAGCGTCTGGCCCAAGTGTGATGTCGTTCACGGCCGTACTATCAGGCAAGCCCTGCTCGGCTCCGAGCGGCAGAAAGCTGTGACCGTCAAAGACGAACGACGCTCCCTGGGTGGTCGCAATGATCGCGCCGGACCTCGTTTCGATCAGATGATCCGGGTCGAGGTTCGTCAGGCCAGATGTCTGATTGAACAGACGCGATGATAAAGACTGAGCATAGGACGTAGAAATAATCGCCAGATAGAAACAGGCAATGAGGATACCGTATGTTGTTACACGATTCACAACCTGCTGTTCCTGTAATCGCCCGAACAATTTCTAGGAGATCGTTTACAGCATGTGAGTGATTGAGGTAAGAAAAAACGAATGCATCGTCCTGATGCTTTATACTCCGAAAAAAGCCCCAAACTCTCGCGAGTTCAGGGCTTCACACAAGTTATCAGCGCGGTCCCGCAGGGTGCAGAATGAATGTATGCACCCCGCTCGACGTGCTCGACACAACAGGCGCGTTGGGTGCGGCAGCGGACGCAGTATGGGCGACAGCAGCGCCCGCGAGCATGACGACGGCTGCAAGACTCTTGGCATTCAAGTAACGCATCATGGTACTCCGTTTTCAGTAGGGGATGGTCCTTCTGACAGGACACTGCTCAAATAAAATGAAAAGAGATTAGAATCGAGTTAAAACGTGCTTTTTAGTTTCAAATCAGACATGCAATATAAGTATCTACCAAATAATATTAGTACTGTTAAGGTTAAAGATTTTATTTTTAATAAATCTACGCCTTTTGCAGTGAAAATCCCCTGAACATTTATGGCGTCTATCCTGTCTGCATCCAGAACTGCATTTACATTCGCCTGCGCGTATTGAACCTATGGGTGCCATCAAACCCCGGGACCAAACATCTAAAGCGCTGAAGCCTGCCTGCGTCTGCCACTCCCATCTGGACTACGGCAGCCCTTTCAGCCTGTCGCCGCACATCCACGCATGCGACCCGTTGGGCGACCATATCGCGGCTGTGACACGATCACCCGGATATAAGCCCTCGCGTGATCCGAAACAGACACCCTCGCCTGCTCCCAAGCGCGCAGTATCCCTAATGCGACGCAGAAGCGCACGGCGAACTCTTGTTGTGACAGGACCAGGTTCGAGCGTCATGCAGACAAGCCGTGCGCTCTGTTGACGCCACTGGCAGACTTGCCGAAACCGATCGTGTCAATGCCTTGATGTGGACTCATTGTGGCACGCTGCTGGCGCCTATCATACACCCAGCCTGCCCGGAGATGCAGAGGAAGCTAGGTCATGCCACCCGGATGTGACATTCAGATTTTCACGGAAACATCGTGACTGCCGAAAGAACGGCGCTGACGGTGATGGGAACGCGGCGCAACAGCCTGATGAATGAGGCGAGGCGCAGGCGCCGTTTCGTCACTGACGATGTCGATATTCAGACTGGCACGCGCGCTGCTGCCAGAATGGGGCCGCCCTGCGACGCTTCCACGAGAATAGCCGAACGAAGGTCCGGATTGCGCGCATCTGGCATCCGATAGCTGTGCGATCCGCCGCTAAAAGTGCCGAGCACGGTGACCTGCCGCACGAGGTTGCGATGCGGGAGAACCCGCCCACCGTTCTCGCCGCGCAGGATCGGTACTCTGATAATCTTGGGATCGAAACGCACCAGCACGACAAGCGCCGTTCCGGCATGGCCGGAAATCGTCACGTCGAGACCCGAGACGACGATCCGGGGCCCACCCTCGCCACGATCGGCCTGAACGATCGTGCGTTCAAGTTCTGGCCGGTCCGCCCCGACTGTATCCGCGCGGCCGTTGACGACGATCTCCGGCGTGAACACCTCGCGCCGATGGAACGCGTGAGCATAATCCCACTGGCGCGCCGTGAAAGCCGGTGCGCTGAACGTATCTTTCCAGCCGAGATCGTCCCAATAGGTTACTTCCCACGACAGGGTCAGCAGATCGGGGCGATCGGACAATGCCAGAAGATTGGCATTCGCAGGCGGGCAGGACGAACAACCCTGGCTTTGGAACAGCTCCACCACGGTCGGGTGGTCCGGGTCCGCAGCCATGGCCGGTACCGATGTGCCGACAAGCGCCAACATGCCGCCCAGTGCGGTGGATATGACGCTTTTGCGCTTCATGAATACGCCTGCCAGCCGGATAATGCGCGAAGCCCGGCTTAGTTCGGCTTCGCCATGCTGTCCTGCGGCGCGGCCATCGCGTTGTCATGGCTCATGCTGTCGTGGCTCATGCTGTCGTGGGACATCGCGTCCTTCTTCATGCCGTGATGCCCCATGCCACCATGCTTCTTCATGCCGCCATGAGACATGCCGTTATGCGACATCGCATTTGGAGCCATCGCATTCGGGGCCATCGCATCGTGCGCCATGCCGTTCTTCGACATGCTGTCATGCGCCATCGCGTTCGGCGCCATCTGGTTCGGGGCCATGGCATCGTGCGACATGGTGTCCTGTGCGTGGGCAACGCCACCCAGAGCGACGGCGGACGAGAAAGCGGCGGCAATGGCGATATTGCGAATAGACATGGTAATTTCCTGATCTGTCGATGATGTGGAGGCGGAAACATTCCGCCTCTCTGTTCTATTCTTCGGTGAGGCCCGTCGTCGGGTTACAGGGGCGCGTCTTTTTTTATGACCCGCCAAACCAGTCGTAACCCTGATCTTCCCAATAGCCGCCCGGAAAGCGATTGGTGACCTCGATGGACGCGAGATATTTCGGATTCTTGTAGCCGAGCTTCGTTGGAATCCGGACCTTCATCGGCGCGCCATAGGCAGGCGGAAGGGCACCGTCTCCATAATCCAGCGCCAGTATGGTCTGCGGATGCAGCGCGGTCGCCATGTCGATGCTCGTCGAATAATCGTCGAAGCAGCGAAAATTGACATATTTCGCACGCAGATCCGCGCCGACCCTTTGCAGGAACATCGAAAGCGGCACACCGGACCAGTCGCCGATCGCACTCCATCCCTCGACGCAGATATGGCGTGTAATTTGCCGTTTCTGCGGCAGCGCGCGGAACTGCGCGAGCGACCACGGGCGTCTGTCCGACACCAGACCGTCAACCTCCAGGCGCCACCCAGCGGGATCGACAGTGCGAACCTCGCTCTCGTCGTAATAGGCGTTGAACGGAAAAGGATGCGTGATCCTGGATGCGTCGAATTCCCGCGCGAGCCGCTGGCGGCTGAACAGCATGGCCTGCATCCGGTCGGTGAAACGCGACATCGCGCTGAGCGCACGCTCCACGGATGGCTCGTCGTCCAGCGCACAGCCGGACAGCATCGACAGCCCACCGAGCGACAGGGCGCCTTTGAGCATCAGACGGCGCTCGATCCGGCGCAGTTCGGGGGCGATCGCCGAGCGATCGAGGCGGTTGTGACTCATCGGGCGGCCCCCTCCTGAATGCTCGCTTCCGGCGCCGCGCTGGGACGGCGGCCGAACACCATGCCGAACAGGGTCGACGGCACGAGCAGGGCGAGCGCGATGTGAATGACGAGAAAGGCGACGATCAGCGTCATCATCGCGAAATGAATGCGGCGGGCGATATCGTAACCGCCGAACAGCCATGTCAGCCATCCAAGCTGCACCGGCTTCCAGATGGACAGCCCGCTTGCAACAGTCAGCAGGGCGACAATCAGCACGCCGGTATAAAGCAGCCGCTGGACAGCGTTGTAATGACCGGCGGCATGGGACAGCCTGAAGCGCAGCGCCTGCGCCATATCACGACCGATGGCGCGCGGGCCGACGGGCCGCAGATCGCGGCGGAAATGCCCCGACAGCACGCCATACCCCATGTAAACGACACCGGCAGCCATCAGCACCCACATCGCCGCGAAATGCCAGGCGATCCCGCCGCCCAGCCAGCCACCCAACGTGGCCCAGGCCGGGAATTCGAAAGGCAGGATGGGCGAGGCATTATAGATCTGCCAGCCACTGCCGATCATGGCGAGCATCGACAATGCGCCGATCCAGTGGGTGATGCGAATAACGGGCGATGGCGTGCGACGCGGTCGCACGCGGCGTGATGAGAGCATGTCCGGACTTTCCGACTGAATGGTCAGGCGTTGATGCGGATGCGTTCGTCGGTCAGGCGCGAAAGGTTACAGTTTCCGCCATCTCCTGACGGAAATAAAAAATTCTTCTTGCCCGCGTAACCGGACAGGGAATTTTCGCGAAGAACGCTGTGACAACCCAAAACAAGGGGGACACAACATGACATCCCGCCGCCAGTTCTTTCTTGCCGCCGTTGCCATGGCGGCATTCGGCCGCGCACGGGCCACCGGGCATTATCCCGTCACGCATACCGACGCCGAATGGCACCGCCTGCTGACGCCCGCGCAATACAATGTGCTGCGCGAGGCAGGCACCGAAATGCCGTATTCGAGCCCATTGCTGACTGAGCATCGCCCCGGCCGCTTCGCCTGTGCCGGATGCGACACGGCAGCCTTCGACGCCCGCACGAAGTTCGACAGCGGCACCGGCTGGCCGAGTTTCGACAGCGCCCTGCCGCACGCCGTGCAGGAACGTGGCGATGACAGCCTGGGCATGGAACGCACGGAGGTGCGGTGCGCGACCTGCGGCAGTCATCTCGGCCACGTGTTCGATGACGGACCGCAGCCAACGGGCCTGCGCTACTGCATGAACGGCGTGGCACTCTCGTTCCATACGGCCTGAAGGAGCTGAAATCATGACACGATCAGGACTTTTCGGCGTTTCCCTGATGGCGCTGACCACATTCGGCGCCGCCTGCCACACGGCAATGGGCGAACCCGGTCCCCATATTCTTCCGGCACCCGTCCTGGCGGAACCGGCACCCGCGACGCACCATGCCAGCGCCGTCTTCGCGGGTGGCTGCTTCTGGGGCGTGCAGAGCGTGTTCGAACATATCCGTGGCGTGACCGCGACCCGCGCGGGTTTCGACGGCGGCGCGCGCGACACGGCGGATTATGAAACCGTCAGCAGCGGCGATACGGGACACGCAGAATCGGTCGAAGTCGATTTCGATCCGACGCAGGTCAGCTACGGCACGCTGATGCGCATCTTCTTTTCCGTCGCCCTCGACCCGACACAGGTGAACCGCCAGTTCCCGGATGACGGCACGCAATATCGCTCCGTGCTCTATACCCGCTCCACCGAACAGGCACGGGAAGCGCACGCCTATATCGCACAGCTCGACGCGGCGCATGTCTTCGCGCGGCCCATCGCAACGCAGGTGACGCCGGATCATGGATTCTACCCGGCCGAGGCGGATCACCAAAATTTCGCGGCCCGCTATCCGGATCACCCATATATCGCTACATATGACGCACCACGGATCGAGGCGCTGCACGCGTTGTTCGCATCGTCCTGGCGCCCGCAGCCTGTGCTGACGCTGGCCGACGATGGCGGGAGCTGACTCCCGCCGTAACCAGGGATGGAGGGTTCGTGACGGAAGCGGATTGGAGCCGCTGGATGGCAGCGGCTCAGGCCGGCGATGCCGATGCCTATCGCCGCGTGCTCGCCGAGGCGCAGGCATGGCTGAGACGCTTCTTTCTCCGGCGCCTGCCGCCATCCATGGTTGACGACGCCGTGCAGGACACGCTGCTGGCCGTTCACGAGAAACGGCATACATTCAATCCGTCCCAGAAGTTCGGTCCCTGGATCGCCGCAATCGCCCGATACAAATGGATCGACCGGTTGCGGGCCACCAGCCGGGTGGACGATGCACCGCTCGACGACGACCTGCCGGTGCAGGATCATGAGGAGCAGGTGACGACGGCCCATGCGCTGGAGCGCCTGCTCGGACAGCTGAAGCCCGCGCAGGCGGAAACCATCCGCCTCGTCAAGCTGCGCGGATTGAGTATCGAGGAGGCGGCACGCCAGACGGGACAGTCCGCCACGCTGGTCAAGGTCAACATTCATCGCGGTCTGAACCGCATGAATGCTTTAGTAATGCGAGGTAGTGATGTCGACTGATCCCTTGATCGATCGGCTCGCGACCGGCCTGCGTCCCGTCAGACGGCGGACGCCGTGGCGGGACGCGACGATCCTGCTGGCGCTGGGCGCGATCGAGATCGTCTTCGTGCTGAAGCTGGGCCTGATGCGTCCGGATATGCCGCACGCCATGGGAATGCCGAGCTTCTGGTGGAAGGCCGTGAGCCTGGCCGTGATCGCCGCCGTCGGCGGGACGACGGCGCTCCTGTCCCTCGATCCCACACGCTCACCACGACGGGGTCTGCGCATCGTGGGCATGCTCGCCCTCGCGGCGCTCGCGCTCGGCTGGCTGGTGGATGTGCTTCAGGCCGGTCCCGCCGTGCTCTGGCAGCGGCTCGATCCGACGCACGGCATCGTCTGCGCACGGAAAATCGTGGAATTATCCCTGCCGGCGGTGCTGGCACTCGGCCTGTTCGCGCGGCGCGGCGCACCGGTGGATGCGCGCGGCACGGCCTGGGCAGTGGGCATCGCCGCCGCGGCCTTTGGCGCGCTGGCCTTCGTGCTGGCCTGTCCGTTCGACGACCCGCTTTATGTCGCCGTCTGGTATTCGGCGGCCTGCGGCGTCGTGACACTCGTGACACGTCTGGTCCTGCCGCCACTGACCCGCTGGTAGGGTGAACACCGCCATCCGGATCCGGATGGCGGCCGAGGGCCGGTTTTCAGCGGGACCGGTCCACGAAACATCAGCCTTGGGCAAGCCGGTCCTGCGTTTTCGTCTCGAAGTCGGACGCATCATGGCGTTCGTGCAGCTGGCCTGACGGCTCGCCGACCATACGGTTGACCATTCGACCACGCCGCACGGCCGGGCGTTCGAGCAGCCGGTCCGCCCAGGCCCGGACATGCGGATAGTCCTGTACATTCAGGAACGTGGCGGCATCGTTATACATCCAGCCTTCCACGAGGCCGCCATACCATGGGAAGATCGCCATATCGGCAATCGTGTAATCATCGCCTGCGATGAACGGGCTTTCGGCAAGCCGTCGGTTGAGAACGTCGAGCTGACGTTTGGCCTCCATGGTGAAGCGGTTAATCGCGTATTCGATTTTCTCCGGCGCATAGGCATAAAAATGCCCGAAGCCGCCGCCGATATACGGACCGCTTCCAACCTGCCAGAACAGCCAGTTGAGACACGCCGTTCGACCCACGATATCCTTCGGCAGGAACGCATCGAATTTCTCGGCAAGATACAGCAGGATGGAGCCGGATTCGAACACATTCAGCGGCCTGTCCAGACTATGATCCACGAGCGCCGGAATCTTGGAATTCGGATTCACGTCGGTAAAACCGGAACCGAACTGATCGCCCTCCCCGATGCGGATCAGCCACGCATCATACTCGGCGCCCGCATGACCCGCCGCCAGCAGCTCTTCCAGCATGATCGTGACCTTCACGCCGTTCGGCGTCCCCAGCGAATAGAGCTGGAGCGGATGGCGACCGACAGGAAGCGCCTTCTCATGCGTGGGGCCTGCGACCGGGCGGTTGATGCTGGCGAATGCGCCACCATTCTGGGCATTCCATGTCCAGACCGGCGGCGGCATATAGGTGTTCGATGAAGACATGTAACGGACCTTTCGCGATTATGCCGGGAAATTCGAAGGATAGAGCGCGCGCAGCGCTTGCTCGTCCATCTCGCTCTTGAAGGTATGGGTGGCCATGAGGGCGCGGGCACGGGCAACGGCCGGACGTGCGTTCACAAGGTTCATGAAGCGCACCAGATTAGGCCAGGGTGCCAACGGTGTGTCTGACCCTTTCATCACGCGCGGCGCGCGGTCGAGCCAGCCCCATGCCGACATATCGGCGATGGTATAATCCTCACCGACGACGAAGGCGCGGCCTTCCAGATGGTCGTTCAGCACCTGATAATGCCGCTCTATCTCCCGCCGGTAGCGGTTGACGGCATAATCGAGCCCGCCGGGCGCGGCATACTGGAAATGCACGGCCTGACCGGAAAACGGGCCGAGGCCGGTGCCCAGAAACATCAGCCAGGACAGGAGCTCCGGACGGTCGGCATCGGTGCCGAGGAACCGACCCGTCTTTTCAGCCAGATAAAGAAGAATGGCCGTGGAATCGAAGACGCGCGCCTCATGGCCGCCGGGGCCGTCCGTATCGACGATGGCCGGAAGCTTGCCGTTCGGATTGATCCTGCGGAAAGCCGGCGCGTGCTGCTCCCCCTTGCTGGTATCGATCGGCACGGCTTCATAGGGAAGTCCGGCCTCCTCCAGGAACAGCGCGATTTTCGCGGGGTTCGGTGTCGGGTGGTAATAGAAGCGGATCATGGGCGTCCATCCTTTCGATATGTCGGCCGGGATACTCATGGTGGGAAAAATGACGACTGTTGTGGAGAAGACCGGTGCGGGACCGGCGTTTCATTCAGCCGCAGGGATCGTTCCCGCAGGACGAGCATTACCCCGTCAGAGGCCGGATCGGGCGCCAGCGCCACCTCAGGCTCTTCCGATCGAAGCGCCACCGTCGATATGCAGGGTCTGCCCCGTCATGAACGATGCGTCTTCCGACAGCACGAACGCGATCGCCGCCGCCACTTCCTCCGGTCTTCCGAACCGCTTCATGGGGACGCCCGACAGATAGCGTTTTTCACCATCGCTGCCGGGCATGTTGTTGGCGCGAAACAGTTCGGTCTCCGTCGGACCAGGAGCGACGGTGTTGACCGTGATCCCGGTCGTGGCAAGTTCGAGGGCCCACCCCCGCGAAAAACTGATCAGTGCCGACTTCGCCGCGGCATAGGCGGTCCGTTGCACGGCCCCAAGGGCTGTCAGGCTGGATATGTTGACGATGCGTCCCCAGCCACGCGCCTTCATCCCCGGCAGAAAGGCCTGGGCCGTCAGGACAGCCGGGTGAAGATTGACCCGCATGACCTCGTCGAGAGCGGACAAGGAAACCTCTTCAAGATATTGCGCTCTGACGAGGCCGACGTTGTTGACGACACCATCGACATCGTACCGCTCCGCGAGCTCGGCGCACAGGCGTGCCGTTGCATCGCTATCGGCAAGATCCGCCTGCACAAGGGTGCCAGGAAAGCCATCCGTGCGATTGCGCGCCAGGCCGATGACGCGATGGCCCTGCTTCGCCAGATTATGCGCCAGAGCAAGACCGATGCCCTTGCTGGCGCCGGTAATCAGAAAGGTTCGTTGCATTGTCAGGTCTCCGGGATTGGGCGGGAGGCGGCGAAAAAGAGATCGCAGACCAGGTCACGTCGCGTTTCGACGCCTGCGGTCCCCTGCCTTTTTTCAGAGGAGGCCGCGATGTCCGGCGTAACCGGCCGTCTTGTCCAGGCCGCGCTCTGCGATGATCGTCGTTGCGATCGGCAAAACGCTCGAAATCGCCGGAAAGCCGACATAAGGGAGCATCTGGATCAGCGCTTCCTCGATCTCGCGAAGCGGCATGCCATGATCGAGCGCGAAATTCATATGCAGGCCGAATTCATGCGGCTGTCGCAGCGCCACCATGACCGTCATGGTGATGAGACTTCTGCGCGCCTGATCCAGGCCATCGCGCGTCCAGATATCGCCAAAAACGTGATCGATGGCGTATCCGGCAATATCGGCCCCGAACGTGTTGGACGCGGCGGCGGCGGCAAGCCGCTCGGACGGCGCAGCCCCCATCAGGGCGCGTGTTGCCGCATTGCCTTTTTCTCTCGGTGTCATCGTCTGTCTCCCATTTTGCAAAGCCTCTTTCCACGGCACCTGACGTGCGCCGGGCCGAAGCGATCGCTCGAACCGACCCGGCGCGCCGGATCAGGCCGTGACGCTCGCCGCCTTGCGCAGGGCCGGCAGCATGTCTTCTGGCTCCGGGCGGCGGGTATAGTCCGGGTTGACCTCGGCATAGAGAATCACACTGTCCTGACCGATCACGAAGCGGCCCGGCATCGGCAAGGTCCAGCTGTCGTCACCGTTGAAGCCCGGCAGATCGTTCTTCAGGTTCCGGTAGAGTTCGACGAGATAATCCGGCAGCGCGAAACGCAGGCCGAATTTTGCGGCCACATCGTTATGCGTGTCCGACAGGATCGGGAAATCAAGCGCGTTCTGGCGCACCGACTTGCGGCTGTTGACCGCCGTCTGCGGCGAGATGGCGATCAGGTTCGCGCCAAGTTCGCGGAACGACGGCAGCGCGGCTTCGAGCGCCTGTAGTTCCATGTTGCAGTAAGGGCACCAGACTCCGCGATAGAAACTCACGACCAGCGGGCCCTTCGCCAGAAGATCGGCGGAGGAAACGGGATTGCCTTCCGGATCGTTCAGCGTGAAACCCGGGGCCCTGTCACCGGCCTTGAGCGCCTTCTCGGCAGCACCGGCGGCAATCAGTTCGGCAGTGGCACGGTGCATCACCTCGATGACCGCATGCGGCACGTTATAGGGCGGCTTGCCGGCTTCGAAATCGGCCTTGAAAGCATCGAGTTTTGCCTGAAGTGACATGGTCGTTTCCTTTGTCAGTCGTTGCGATATGCTTGAGATAGAGCGGTCTGCTGCATGGGGGATGACGGCTCGGACGACTATCGGTCATTCCGGGCCGGAATGGGGTCTCAACCCACGGATTCAAGCGCCGGATAATCGGTGTAGCCATGCGCATCGCCGCCGTAGAAGGTCGAACGGTCATACGGGTTCAGCGGCAGATTGCGTCGCAGACGCGCCGGCAGATCGGGGTTGCTGATGAACGCCCGCCCGAAAGCGACGGCATCGGCGTCGCCCGCCCGGATGATCGCCTCGGCACTGGCGCCATCGAAACCGCCGGCGGCGATGAGCGTGCCGCTGAACGCACCGCGCAAATGCCGGGCCGCGACCGCATCGCTCTCGGCGATCAGTTCCGTGCCCTTGATGCGCGGCTCGACGACGTGGAGATAGGCGATGCCCATTTCGTCCAGCTTCTCCGCGACATAGCCGAAGGTCTCCTGCGGGTTGCTGTCGGACATCGAACCGTAAGTGCCGCTTGGGCTCAGCCGCACGCCGACACGGTCCGCACCCCACACATCGATGGCCGCCTGCGTCACTTCCAGCAGGAAGCGCGCGCGGTTTTCGATCGGGCCGCCATATTCATCGGTGCGGTGGTTGGTGCCGTCCTGCAAAAACTGGTCGGGCAGGTAACCATTCGCACCGTGGATTTCCACACCGTCGAAACCGGCCGCTTTCGCACGCGCCGCGCCCTGGCGGAACTGCTCGATCACGCCGGGAATTTCATGAAGCGCCAGCGCACGCGGCATCGAGAACGGCGCCGGCCCGTTCGGCGTGTAGGCATCGCCTTCCGCCTGGATGGCGGAGGGGGCCACGGGCGCGCCACCGTCCGGCTGAAGATCGCGGTGGGACTGCCGTCCGACATGCCAGAGCTGCATGACGATCCTGCCGCCGCCGGCATGCACGGCGTCGGTCACCGTGCGCCAGCCCTCGATCTGCGCATCGTCGTAAATGCCGGGCGCCCCGGCATAACCATATCCCTCCCGCGCGACAGGCGTGGCTTCGGACACGATGAGGCCACCATGCGATGTGCGCTGGGTGTAGTATTCGCGCATGAGCGCACCGGCCTTGTCACCGGGTTCCGAACGCATGCGGGTGAGCGGCGCCATGACGACCCGATGGTCGAGCGACAGCGCACCTGCCCTGAAAGGCGTGAAAAGCATGGACATGATGTTTTCCTTGATGGGGATGATGTCAGTCTTGCGGGACAAGCGCTTCAACACGGGCGATGCCGCGTTGCACGGCCGGGCGTGCTTCGACCGTTTCGTACCAGCGGGCGACATGCGGTGCGTCGTCGAACGTCACGTTGGGAAAGCCACGACGCCACAGCCAGCCGAAATGGGCGATGTCCGCGATGGTGAAGTCCTCCCCGGCAACAAAGGGACGGTCCGCCAGCACGCCATCGAGCACGCCCAGCGTGCGTGTCGCTTCAGCGGCGAAACGCTCGATGGCAAGGGGCTGAGGCTCGGCGGCAAAGCGCTGGAAGAAGCCGGACTGGCCGAAAGCCGGACTCAGACCGGAGGCGTGAAAGAAAAGCTGCTCGAAAACGCGGGCGCGCTCCTCGCCACCGGCCGGCAGGAGCCGCCCGGTTTTCTCGGCGAGATAAACGAGGATTGCCGCCGATTCCGTAAGGACGAACGGCTCGCCGCTCTCGGGCGTGTCGACCAGGACCGGCACCTTGCCGTTGGGATTCAGCCTGAGGAACGCCGGCGTCTTCTGTTCGCCCTTGCGGACATTGACGCCGTGCAGCGTATAGGAAAGCCCCAGTTCCTCCAGCGCGATCGGCACCTTGACGCTGTTGGGCGTCGCGAAAGCATAGACATCAAGCATCGTCGTTTTCTCCTTCTTGGCGGGCTTGCGGGCCGGAGAGGACATGCCCGACCAACGCCAGCAGGGCATGAAGCGGGCTGCCGGTGAGCTGGAAGGCGAGCATGCCGTGCGCGATGGCCGGTTCGGACGCCGCGACAATGAAGGGTCCGAACATCGGGTCTTCTTTCTCTCTGGCCCGGCCTGTCCGGGCGAAGAAGACGATATCGTCCATGCCGCTCGACATGGCAGTCGTCTCGGGGCGATAAAGGTCATTCCTCGGAGGAATGGCATGGACCGATATCAGGCAATGACCACGTTCGTGCGCGTGGTGGAAACAGGCTCGTTCTCAGCCGCGGCACGTCAGCTTGGCGTGGGGCAGCCGGCGGTCTCCAAGACCGTGGCGCAACTCGAGGCCCGGCTTCAGGTCAGCCTGCTGATCCGCACCACGCACGGCCTGACGCCGACCGAGGCCGGGCAGAACTTCTATGAACGCGCGCGCAACGCCATCCAGGAGGCGGACGAGGCGGAACGCGCCGCCAAAGGGGCGGGCATCGGGCTGTCCGGGCGATTGCGGGTGTCGGCGGCGACGACGTTTTCGCGCCTGCATGTGATTCCGAAATTGCCTGAGTTTCTGGCGGCGCATCCGCAACTCGATGTCGATTTCCTCCTCGACGACCGGATGATCGATCTCGTGGCGGAGGGCGTCGATATCTCCCTGCGCATGGGCGCGCTTTCCGATTCCACCGCCGTTGCGAAAAAAATCGCGACCGGCCGGCGATCGGTCATCGCAACGCCCGCCTATCTGGCGCGCGCGGGAATACCGCGGCACCCTGCGGATCTCGCGAACCACGACACCGTCATCTACAGTCAACTGCCGAGCGTCTGGTCGTTCACGCGGGATGGGGCGGCGGTGTCGGTTTCCGTCTCGGGACGGCTGCGCGTCAGCGCCGCCGAAGGATTGCGCGCCGCGATACTGGCGGACATGGGCCTGACCATCACGTCGGACTGGATGTTCGCACCGGAACTGGAACACGGCGCCGTCGTGCGGGTGCTGGAAGGATGGTCGTTGCCCCCCATCGATCTCTGGGCCGTTTTTCCGGCCGGTCGCATGATGACCGCGAAAGCACGCCAGTTTGCCGAATTCGTCGGGGATCTCATGAATTCGACGCCGTGAACGGTCCCGCCACCCACTCTCAGAATGGAAGCTCCCGCCCGGCGACACCGGCATGTCGTTTTACGTGTGCAAGCGCCATGTCGATGGCGAGTTCCAGCGGACGGGTTTCGCGGCTCGTTTTCGCCAGAACTATTCCGCCCTGGACCGCCGCGACCATCGCCACGGCCATGGCAGCGACATCCGTATCGGCGTCCAGCTGACCGGCCCGCCGCATCCGGCACAAGCCGTTCTCAATGACACTGCTCCAGCTTGAAAAGCTTTGCCTGAGCTGAAGCCTTGCTTCTTCCGACCGTGTTGCCAACTCGTTGGCCAGCGAGCCGATCGGACAGCCGCCAATGCCGCCACCGGCCCGGAACGCCGCAATAATCATGTCGCCCCATGCACGCAACGCGACGAAGGAATCCAGCGCACCGAGGGATTGTGCGTTGGCGGCCACGATCCGACTGGTTTGCAGGTCAATGACATCGCGGATGAGCGCCTGTTTATTGGCGAAGTAATGATAAAGCTGGGATTTGCTGGTGTTCGTCACGTCCATCACAGTGTCGAGGCTCACGTTTTCAGCGCCGTGCAGATAAATCAACTCGGCGGCCGCCTCGACGATACGCTGCTTCGTCGCCGCGCCACGGGGCGTCAACGGGCGGTTTGCAATCGTCCTCTCGCGGGTCATGGCTCAATTCCACCATAATGGACTGGACAGTCCATTCCGGAAGTCGCATGCCACGACGCCATTGTCCATATCAACGAGGACGAAAATGACAGGACAGCTCAAGAACGGCGATATCTTCCCGGATCTCGCGATCCCGAAAGTCGGGGGAGGCACACTGCGCCCGGCGAAAGACCTCAACGAAAAATATAGGGTTATCCTGATCTACCGGGGTCACTGGTGCCCGTTCTGCAATGAACAGATCGCCGCATTCGCGCAGGCCGCCAACGTCTTGTCGGAGGCCGAAATCGACGTAATGGCGTTCTCGGTGGATGACGAAGCGGCGTCGGCCATGTTTGCCGCGAAACATCACTGGCCATTCCCACTGGGCCATTCCGCCGACGTTGAGACAATCGTCGAAAACACCGGAGCCTATGACATGCACCACCCCAGCCGAGGCCATTTTCTGGAAACGACCGGCTTCATCCTCGCACCGGATGGCTCGATCGTGAATGCCGTGTATTCGACCCGCGCCATCGGACGCCTCGTTCCGGGAGACGCGATCCGGCTGGTCGCGTTCATGCGTTCGTTATCGAAATAAAACGCCGGCCCAGCTTTCAAAAAAAGGGCGCCCGGCATCATGCCGGGCGCCCGAAAATCACGACGCGTTGCCGGTCGGCTTCGTCCATTCATTCCCCTTCATGAAATCGTCGAGGGGCGTGTGAACAATGTGGTTGGTGTAATTGCTCATCACTTTGGTGGCGACGCCCAGCACAACCTCAAGCACGTTGCGGCGGGTGAAACCGGCATTGATAAAAGCGTCGACATCGGCATCCGCGACCTGGCCGCGGTTGCGGACAACCAACGTCGTGAAGTGATGGAGCGCTTCCAGCTTCGCATCCGGCAAGGGCTTGCCGGCACGCAAAGCCTCAATCACGCCCGCTTCCATCTTCTGCATTTTGGCCAGCGTCGTATGACCGGCCATGCAGTAACGGCACTCATTCTCGTAGTTCGAGGTGAGGTAAACGACCTGCTGCTCATGAGCGGTCAGTGTCGTCTTGGAAAACAGATCCCAAAGCGCCGTGTAGCCTGCCAGCAACTCCGGTGACTCGGCCATGTAGGATTGCAGGTTGGGCACGAAGCCGAAGGCACCCTTGACACCCTCGAAAATGGGGCGGGCCGCTTCGGGAGCGGTGTCGGTCGTATAAGCGGTGAATTGGGTCATTGGTCTGGTTTCCTCTCTGCCAAGGATTAGGTGACGGAGAGGAACTTGATCGATCGATTGCCGTGATCCTAGGGAGCGTCCGGGACTAACGCTTATGCCGCGCTGGAATAAGCAGAGCGCTTTCAGACCTTTCGCCTCATCCTCGTCGCCCAGTCCGGCAATCGGCGGGTTTCAAACAGGCCGTAACCCGCCAGAACGCGCAGCACCTCAAACAGCGCTACGCATCGTGTTTCATTAAAGCGTGACGTTCACGCCGAACTGGAAGGAACGCATGATCACGCCCTTCTGGGACCAGGACGAGTTGTAGAGATATCCGCCATAGGTCGCGTAATCCAGCGGTGCGCGGAAACCCAGCAGATTGTAGACGTTCGCATACATCGACCACCTTTTATTGATTTGATAGTTGACGGTCATATCGACGTCCCAAAAACCCTTGACGCGGCACTGGGTCGGATAAGCCGGCCCGTTCACCTGCACGCTCGCGCTGCCCAGGGCATTGGCACAGCTATGGCTGTAAAGCCCGTTGGCACCAGGCGATGCCACGCCGGAGTCATCGGCCACCGTTTTATAGCCGCTGGTGTAGTAAACCGTGGGCGTCACCGACAGGTTTTTGTAGGCAAAGGTGTTGGCCCAGTTGGCCCGCCAGCGCGGCGTGCCCGAAGCGGAAACGGCAGCGTAAGGCCCCAATGTGCCAGCAAATCGATAGACCGATCCATCCGGATTGACCTGATTGAAACGCCGCACGAAGGTCGCCGAGCCATTGCTGTACCACAGGATATTATGCAGAGCGCCTGGCAGATGGGCGTGCGCACTGATCGACATGTCAAAGCCATCCGTCATCTGGCTTTTGGCATTGATATATTCACCAGCAACATAGGCCGGGGCGGCCAGCGCATTCGGGTAGTTGCTGTCCTTCGGACCCTGGACGACAGTAATCCCGGCAGGCATTCCCGCATTCGTCCCACCGTTCTCAATCCACTGATTGAAATATTCGTTCGGGTTCAGAATGCCACTCGTGATATAGTGGTTTTTCTTGATGTAGTAGTATTCGAAGGAGAGCGTCATCCAGTTGGTCGGCTTGAAAACCGGGCCAATGGTATAGCTGGTCGATACTTCCGGCTTCAGGTTGGGATTGCCGACGTTCAACTGTCCCAGATAATTGCCCGACTGAACATAAGAGTCGTTACCATGGGTGTTCTGCCACGCCTGCACGGCGGGGCTGGTGCCCCAGGAGACCGGCACGAAACCTTCGGTCTGACCACCGGTTTCGGCAAAGCTCGGCACGCGGAACCCGCGATTGAAAGTGCCACGCAGAGTGATCTGCTTGATGGGTTTGAACTGAAAGCCGACTTTTGGCGAAAAGTGGCTGAAGCCTTCCGAATAGTGATCGAAACGACCCGATGTATCGATATTGAACTGCTTGACGATCGGCGCGCTGACTTCATAGAAGCCGGCTTCAACCCAGCGGTGGCCAAACTCGTCGACCGGGTTGTAGCTGGCCCACTGATTACCCGGGTTGTTCAGATCAAGCGGGTTGGCATTGGGATCGTTGACGGCTTCGTAGCGGATATTGCCGCCAATCGCCAGGCGCGCCATGCCGCCAGGCAGCTTGAACAGGCCTTTGCTCAACGTCGCCTGTCCGGAATACTCCTGTGAGCGTGCATTGATGGTCGCGGGCGGCATGATGTAGTTTATGACGCTCTGGGAATTTTGCGATGGGTTAACGAAGTTATACGTCCCATTCGTGATGGCGTTTTGCAGATGGCTGATATAGGGCTCGCCGGTCTGCACCTGATTGAGCAGGGTATTCATCCCCACAAAGTCGGCATTGTAGTCCCAATCCGACCCCCAATCGGAATGCGCCCAACCGGAATACCGAACCGATCCACGGAAATTGTTGGAGGTATCCGAGTTGACGGGAATCTGGTGGAACAGGCCGACCGCCTGAGCATCTTCGTGTTGTGCGGCATAAGGGTCATTCGGGTTGAGCTGACCGTTGGGCAATTGCCAGGGCAGAACCGTCGGGCTCGTCGTCACAAGTTCTGACTGCGTGGCCGCAGCATAGGCAGAAGGCGTTCCGGTAGTGACCGTGCGCGCCTGTGACCAGTTGAACATTGCAACCAGCTGGGAATTATCCGTCACATTCGCCGTGAAATGCGCAGTCGCGCTGACACGACGTATATCCGGTGCGATCATCGAATACTGCTTGGCATTCTGCGTGCAGGCCTGCGTCGTCGAGGTATCGCTTCCCCCCGTGAAGCCGGTACCCGTAACGGGCGGCAGACTGCCGCATCCAGCGGCAGGATTGAGCAAACCATAGCCCCCAACGCCCGCGCCATTAACGAACGGACGTGCAATCGCCGTAGGTGTGGCGCCGGTATAGGTCGAATTGAACTGGTTGGTGCCCGGCATCAGGGTATTGGTGTTGCCATTCGACCCACCGATGCCGGTCAGATCGCCATTGTTAAAGGGCGATTGCAACTGCCGGTAATAAAGCGGATCGTCCTGCTGATACTCGGAGTTGACGTAAAAATTGTAACCGTCGTTGTTCAGATCACCATGGCCATAGGTCGCATACAGGCGCTGATGACCCGCATCGCCACGCTGCGTCAGGCCACCTTCGGCATTGCCTTCGAAGCCCTTGATCTCCTTACGCGTCGTGAAGTTCACAACACCCGCAACGGCGTCAGCACCGTATGTCGCCGACCCGCCATCCTGCAGGACATCCGTACTTTCCAGGATCGACTGCGGAATCCAGGTTGTGTCGACGTAATTTCGCTCGCCATCGTCAGCAAGCGGATAATAGGAGTTTCGCTGTCCATCGATCAGCACAAGCGTCGAATCGGTGCTGAGACCCCGCAATGAAGGGGCCGAACCGCCCGGTGAAAAGCCACCCCCGGCGCTCCACTGGCTGGTGAGATTACCCGCACCGTTTGACGAGAGTTGCTGGACGATATCGTTGGCCGTCTTCAAGCCACGCGCCGCCATGTCCCGACGTGTGATGTGCGTAATCTCCGATGAACTCGTCGCATTCGGGTCATGAAAAAGCGTGCCGGTGACGACGATGTTCTCATTGCCTGAAGACGCGACCGGGAGTTGTGTCGCATCAGTCTGCGCTTGGGTCACGGTAGCCTGACGAGCCGATGTCACCCCGGTCGCAGATGCAGGGGCTGTTTGTTGCACAACCGGAGCGACGACCGGCTGCGCGGCCTGCGAAGCAGGATGGTGGTGCCGCTTGTGATTAGGCGTGGCCTGCGAAGATGTTGTGGCGGAAAACGCCGAGTGCGTTGACAAAACGGTCGCACCAAGCAGCAGGAGTGTTCGATGGGCCTTGGTGTAGGTCATTGTGAGAGACATCGTAAAACTTTGCATACCAAGATTGCGGACTATGTCCGATGTGCGGCAAAGTTGTTCAGCGTTTCGCGAAGACACAATTAAATTGTTGCCACCCAGGATCATTCCGATGTCGTTCGGGAGATTATGTTGCAAATAAGACACGATTTGACTTGAACGAAGGATTGCTACGCGCCCGCTTGGAAAATCACGCGTAGACATTTCAGCGCATGAGATGAGCGCCTATGGAGACGAAGATCATATTCTGTGACACGTCGAGGCGACGCTCGTCATCACGCACGAGCCGCCGCCAACCGGTCATCCAGCCGAAAGTCCTCTTGACCACCCAGCGTCGCGGCAGCACCTCGAAACCCTTTGTTCCGACGCGGCGGCGGATAATCTCGACGATGAAATCCAGATAGGTCGCCTTGCCCATCAACTTCAAAAGGGCATAAGCGCCATCCGCAAACAGATGCTTCACCCATGGCCAACGCCTGCGGATTGCATCCAGGATCATCTGGGCGCCGGCACTGTCGGAGATATCGGCCGAGGCCCAGATTGACCATCAGCAGGCGCCCGTCCGTGTCGATAGCAATAGGGCGCTTGCGTTCGGCGACCTTCTTGCCGGCATCGTAACCCCTTGTCTTTGCATGAGGTGCCTTGATGCTCTGGCTGTCGATCACCGCCGCTGTCGGACTGGCCTCGCAACCTGCCTGCTCCCGGTCGAGGCATCGGTTCAACGTCATGAATGGTCTGGAACAGGAACCGTCGCGCCAACTCACGAAACCAGCCATTAGACCGTGCGCCAGTGTCCGAAATGGATCGGCAGCATGCGCCAACCGCACCCTGAACGAACAAGATAGCGCACCGCGTTGATGACCTCGCAGAATTCACCCTCCCCTTGGACAGCCACGACGCCCAGGGTCTGGCATCAATGGCGCGATCCGCTCCCGTTCCTCATCGGTCAGATCAGACGGATAACGCTTCGTCTTGCGCGTCATGTTGGCCATTCGGCCTCGTTGTTCTGGCGTCCATATCCAGAGCCTGAATCACATCAGACGAATCTTCCAAACAGACTCTGAGGGCGGGTTCGCGCATTGTAAATACCTGAACGAACTCAACACGAAACCAGATAACAAATTATCACTGGTTCAAGTATATTTTCTCCAGTTTTTGGAAATATTCTGACATTTTCTCATATTTTTGCTCGGAAGTATGTCCCCAGAAATGAACGAATCCGGAGACGTCGCGCAATGTTTCCGGATCATTGCTGACATATTTTGCATATTTGGATATGCACGATGTATCTACATTGTATATCTTATAAGACAGATAGTTTATAACCTCCTGGTCCACCCAGACATTAAAACCCCTTCCATATGATTTTCCAATGTTTGTAATAGTTCTGCGGGCAATATCGAAAAAATCCTTTACTACACCATTTTTTGTGTTCGGGATGATAATCGTTCCACCATTATATCCAGCGGCATAGCTACTGACTTCAATATGGTCGAGTTGTATCAAGCCGGCACCAATTGCCGGATGAGTTTTCAACCGGTGAAAATCCTCCAGAGCCGCACATATTTTCCCAGATGCCGTTGCCTCTACCAACATCGGCTCCACAGGCCTGTCAAAAACAATATCCGGGTCAAGATACATTATCGGCTGATATTCTTTATACATCTCCTCGTTTATAATACTGAACTTCGAAGAAACATACCCAACGAAATCTTTCGGATACTTATTGTCAACCTGAAGTCGAGAAAACGGCAGTTCGTCACAAAGCGTCCGTATGTGCTCAATATTGCTGTCGGTCATAACAACAATCTTTCCACTAAAATCACCGAACTTTCGCAGCGATTTAATGCAGATACTCAACTGGTCCATGACGCTTTTACTTGAGTATGCCGTGATGTAAATCAGAGGGTTATATAATGAAAACAGTTCCACCTTCCAGGAATCGACAAACGCCCTCAACTGAAACTCACCGAAATCCTCAATTTTCTGGCGTCGAAAATCAATATCGAATGGCCCTATGGACATCAGGAACGGACTTCCGAAATATATTTCGGAGCCTGCATACAAATTCCCGTTACGTCTGGACACCCAGCTTTTGGACAGGGAAACAGCGACCTTGTCGAGCAAGGCCTCATCCAGCAGCATAAACTTCTCCCATAAGCTTATACTGTCTCTCGAGAAGGAAAATAAACTTTCGTCGCCAGATGACCTATAGTCGTAGCATAAATATTTCTTATCGTTGCTTATGAACGAGAAGGTGTTGTCCTCTTCGTTGTATTCAGCAAAAACTTCTCCAAAAGGTGAAATATAGCACAATATAGGCTCAATGTCATTTTCCATGAAAATGAAACGGTCTTCTTCATTTCCCAGGTCGATTTTTATATTCACCCGTACCGAAAATTCTTTTTCAACCTTTGCGATATCTGTGAAGTAGAATGATCCGTCTTTGTAATGTGCCACCTTGCATGCATGGTTTAATAAATACATATCTTCCTGCACAAAAATCATGTGGGGTTGGGAGAAAATCTTGTTTTTAACGCCGTCGCCTTATACCCGCATTCCATAAAAATTAGGAAGTGACGCTATTTTTATAGCAACCATTCCTCCGGCCAATCTCGAAAGATTTTATCACAGAAACTGGTCAAAAAGAGTAAACCCGACATAATGAATGATACTGCGGCACCCCAGATTCGGAAAATGGAGAGTATTAATACGCGGACCCCTGTCCTCTCGTTGGACAGTCTTCTTCTCCGCCGCGTCATTGCGTCTTTCGTCCCCAAATGGTTCGATCGTCTCCTGGCGGCCGGCGTTACGGTCTTTCTCCTGGCCGGCATTCACACGGAAATGGAAAAAGCAAATCTCCCCGCCATCATCGCTCTCGGAATTTTTACCGGAGCCATAATAGCCCGTATCGCTCGACACTATACTTCAGCGCGCCTGCGATTTCACGAAACATATGGCCCGCTTACCGCGTACATGAACCCGATTACGCGCAAAAACTATACCGCCGCCATTCATATAACAACCTGCGGCATCATGACCGTGATCGCGACAATCCTGGACTACCGTTCAGCTATACCCGTCCTGACGGGCTATATTTCAGCAAATCTCGTTCCCCTTCCGTCAAAAACCCGCGCGCCGCTCTCACCCCCACGCCAACGACGCTTCCGGTTCCCCACCTTCCGCAACGGCATCGCCCAGGCCATCGTCATCCTCGCCACCACCGCCGCCCTCAAGAGCGTCAGCCCACCCCACATCCTCCTCCCGCTTTTCGGCATCGCTGCCTTCCTGTCCCTCGCGCACCTCTCCCGCATGGACCACGCAACAATCCGCTTCATGGCCATCGCCGGCCTCGGCTGCGCCACCACCCTCCGGCACCACATTCACGGCCTGCTCGGCTTCGCCACCATCATGCTCCCCGCCGCACCCTGCCTGCTCGGCGCAGCAGGCTTCGCCATCACCGGCGGCCTGCTGACCGTCAGCAGCATCACGGCCGTCCTCACCGTCTTCCTCCACCGCCTCTACAACCGCCGAACCTGCGACGCCCTCCTGACCCTCATCCTCCTCGCCTACGTCCTCACCGCCGCCTTCTTCATCGCATCCGGCCCCGTCGGCATCGTGTCCATCCTCCTCCTCGTCACAGCCCTGCTGCTGACCGCACTCCACCGCATCGCCCGAACCCGAACCTGGCGCCTCCCATGACCAACCCGCATCTCACCCTCCGGAACGTCAGCGTCGCACGCGGCACCCGTCTCGCCGTGCAGGACATCTCCCTCTCCATCCACCGCAGCCAATGGTTCGGCATCATCGGCGCCAACGGCTCCGGCAAGACAACCCTCCTGCGCGCCACCGCCGGTCGCCTGCCCTTCGCCACAGGCACCTGCACCCTCGACAACACCGACATCACGACGAACCGCGAACACCGCGCCCGCCACATCGGCTTCGCCCCACCCGCCGACACCCTGCCGGACGCCCTGCGCGTCCGCGAACTCCTCGGCTTCGTCACGCCGGACCCCGACACCTTCACCAGGCAACTCGGCCCCCTCGGCCACGCCCTCGGCCTGTCGGACATGCTCGACCGCTGGATCGGCGACTGCTCCGCCGGCATGCGCCAACGCGTCGCTCTGGCCCTCGCCTTCACGACCGACACAGGAACGGTCATCCTGGACGAACCCTTCAACTGGCTCGATCCCGTCGCCACCTACGACCTCAAACACGCCCTGCAAGCCCGCGTCGCCCAGGGCCTCACACTCATCACCGCCCTGCACGACCTCACCACACTGGCACAATGCTGCACCGGCGGCGCCATGCTCGCGAACGGCCGCATCGTCCTCAACCTCACCGAACACGACCTGTCGGACGCCAACCATGACCTCCGGGATTTCGAAGCCCGCACCATCGAACGCCTGCGCCACTGAACCACCACCCCGCTGCGACAACGCCACCAAAGACAGCGGACACCCCACCTGGGCCACCTTTCTTTCCTGCCGAAAAAGCCCGTTCCGCCATAAAATCCCCTCACGAACCCTCTATCGACGATCCCGACCCGAAACTTTCCTTCTGTTCTTAAGCACTTCGCGGCTATAGTTCATCCAAAGCCCGAATGCAGCAGAGTCCCGCCGCCGCCCACGCGCCACGGCTGGCCCATGATGACAGGATCGCGATACTTGGCCTCGTTCAGCCGACTCACCACCCCCGGTATGACCTCGCCGAAGCTTCGCGGGCAACTCCGTGCCCGCCTCGCCGAACTCGGCGGCCTCGGCCTGCTCGTCCTGGCCGCCGCACTGGCCGCGGCATTGTGGAGCTACAACCCACTCGACCCGTCGTTCAACACCGCGACCGGCGCCGCACCAACCAACCTCCTGGGCCAGATCGGCGCCTCCCTCGCCGACGGCCTCGTGCAATGGCTGGGCCTGGCCAGCGGCCTGCCCATCGTCGTGCTCGTCGCCTGGGCCTGGCAGATCGCCCGCCACCACCGCCTCGGCGCCCCGCTGGTGCGCCTGTTCTCGCTGATCTTCCTGCTGCCCGTCTTCGCCGCCACGGTCGCCTCCATCCAGGTGCTCATCCCCGCCCTGCAAACCACTTGGCCCGCCCGCGCCGGCTTCGGCGGCCAGATCGGCCTCAGCCTCGCCCAACGCGCGGTCGGCGCCGGACAGGCGGAACTCGGCCACGCAGGCAGCCTCGTCGGCGTGGTCCTCGGCGCGCTGCTGCTTCTGCTGCTCCTGCCACTCTCCATGGGCCTGACACGCCGGGAATGGAATTTCCTGTGGCGCGGCGCGAACACCCTCGCCCGTCAGCCCAACCGCATCGTGCAACGCCTCAACGGCAAGTCCCAGGCCACCCCGCCGGACTGGCGCCAATACGAGGCGCAATACGCCCCCCGGACCGATTACGACGCCCCGCGCGCCGCCGATCCCGCCCGGCGACGCCCCTTCACCCCGGCCAATACCGGCTGGCTGCAACCCCCGGGCCAGGACGACGAACACGCCTTCGCCGAAGCCACCTCCCGTCGCGCCGCCACGCCGGAGGAACCCCGCCCGGCCCCCTCGAACCCCTATGCCGACCAGCTCGCCCGCATCGCGCGCGACCGGGAGACGCCCCCCGCACCCCTGCCCGCCGAACGCGGTAACGGCCGTTTCGAAGGCCCGGCCACCCACGCCCCCGTCGCCGAAACGGCACAGGACACGATGCTCATGCCACCCCCGGCCGACACGCTGGCGGATGAGGACGAGGACAACGACACGCCGGAGCCCATCGGCACCTTCAAGCGCGGCTTCTTCAGCCGCCTGCGCGGCGAACGCCCCGCCGAGCGCGAACCCGCGCGCCCCACACCCGGCCCGTCGAGCTGGGAACCTTCCGACTGGAAACTCCCCTCGCTCGACCTGCTCAAAAAGGCCCCACCCCACGCCAATACCGGCCCCTCGCAGGAAGTGCTGCAAGCCAATGCCCGCCTGCTGGAAACGGTGCTGAGCGACTACGGCGTGCAGGGCCAGATCGGCGATATCCATGCCGGGCCGGTCGTCACGCTCTACGAACTCGAACCCGCACCGGGCATCCGCTCCGCCCGCGTCATCGGCCTGGCGGACGATATCGCCCGCTCGCTCTCCGTGCTCAGCGTGCGCATCGCCACCGTGCCGGGCCGCAACGTCATCGGCATCGAAGTCCCCAACGCCTCGCGTGAGACGGTGTATTTCTCGGAACTGCTCGAAGCCCCGGAATGGCGCAACGCATCCGGCCAGCTCAGCCTCGCCCTGGGCAAGGACATCGCCGGCAACCCCGTCTATGCCGACCTCGCCCGCATGCCGCACCTGCTGATCGCCGGCACCACCGGCTCGGGCAAGTCGGTCGGCGTCAACGCCATGATCCTCTCGCTGCTCTACCGCCTCTCGCCGGAAGAGTGCCGCCTGATCATGATCGATCCCAAGATCCTCGAACTCTCGATCTACGACGGCATCCCCCACCTGCTGACCCCCGTCGTCACCGAACCCAACAAGGCCGTCTCCGCCCTGAAATGGACGGTGCGCGAGATGGACAAGCGCTACCGCTCGATGGCCCATCTCCAGGTCCGCAACCTCGCCGGCTACAACCAGCGCGTCCGAGAGGCCCGCGCCTCCGGCGAACTCCTGACCCGCCGCGTCCAGACCGGCTTCGACCCCGAAACCAACCGGCCGGTCTTCGACGAACAACAGCTCAACCTCGAAACCATGCCCCATATCGTCGTCATCATCGACGAGATGGCCGACCTCATGATGGTCGCGGGCAAGGAAATCGAAGCCGCCGTCCAGCGCCTCGCCCAGAAAGCCCGCGCCGCCGGCATCCACGTCATCATGGCCACCCAGCGCCCGTCGGTGGACGTCATCACCGGCACCATCAAGGCCAACTTCCCCACGCGCATCTCCTTCCAGGTCATCAGCAAGTTCGACAGCCGCACCATCCTGGGCGAACAGGGCGCCGAACAGCTCCTCGGCCAGGGCGACATGCTGTTCATGCAGGGCGGCGGCCGCATCACCCGCGTCCACGGCCCCTTCGTCGGCGACGCGGAAGTCGAGGACGTCGTGGCCGACCTGCGCTCCAAGGGCGAGCCGGTCTATAACGACGACGTCATCGCCGGACTGGAAGAGGAAGCCGACGCCAAGAGCAGCAGCGGCAACGGTGGCAGCGGCGGCGGCTACGACGCCGAAACCAGCCTGTTCGACCAAGCCGTGCAGATCGTCGCGCGCGAAGGCAAGGCCTCCACCTCCTTCATCCAGCGCCATCTCTCGATCGGCTACAACCGCGCCGCCAAAATCATCGAACAGATGGAAAAGGAAGGCATCGTCAGCGCCGCCAACCACGTCGGCAAACGCGAGATCCTGGTCCGGCGCACCACAGACGACGACGAATGAAACCCCCGCGCCGTCGCCCCAACGGCGGCAACCACAAGGACAATCACAGGGGTGGCCACAGGGACAGCACCAACAGACCGGACGGCGAACGCGCCCCGCCCCTCTTCCCCTACCCGATCCTCTACCGCTCCCCGCGCTTCGTCGTCGTCGAGAAGCCACCCGGCCTCCCCGTCCATCCCGGCCCCCGCACCACGCGAACCCTCGAAGACGCCCTGCCCGCCCTCAGCCGCCGCCCGGACGGCCCCTGGCTCGCCCACCGGCTGGACGCGGACACCGCCGGCTGCGTCCTCATCGCCCTCCGCAAACAGGCCCTGCTCGACGCCCAGGAATGCTTCCGCGCCCATCGCGTCGGCAAGACCTACTGGGCCGTCGTGACCGGCAGGCCCGCCAGCGAGAGCGGCACGATCGACATCCCCCTCGCCCGTCAGGACAGCCCCAGCGGCTGGCGCATGATCGCCACCCCCTCGCCGGACGCCCAACCCGCCCGAACAGACTGGCGCACACTCGGCCACGCCAATGGCCTGACATGGCTGGAACTCACGCTGCACACCGGCCGCACACATCAGGCCCGCGTCCATTGCGCCGCCCTCGGCTGCCCGATCCTCGGAGACCCGCTCTACAATCCCGAAAAAACCACCGCGCCGCTGCACCTGCTCAGCCGTCGCCTGCAACTCACACCCGGCACGGAACGGATCGACGCCACCGCCACGCCACCGCCCGCCATGGCCGACACACTCGCCCGCCTCGGCTACCGCCGCGAGGAAAGCAGGAACCAGAGCCGGAAAACCAGCGTCTCGGACGGCGTCTGACGCACCAGCCCGCGCCACCGGCGCAAGACCCGCCAGCGCGCCCGCACACCCTGCGACAGACACGCCCGCAAATCCGAAAGAATCGCCCGCGCCGTCGCATCCAGCCGCTCCGGCCGCGCCGACAGACGCACCACATTGGCGTCGAAAATCGCCATGAACATATTCGGCCCACGCCGCAACGCCGCCCAGCCACGCCACATCCAGGAAGGATGCGCGCCGACCGTATTGCCGCTATGCTGCCGATAATAACTGACACAACGCGGATCAGCCGCCACGCGCCCCCCCGCCGCCGTCACGACGAGATACGCCCACCAGTCGTGCAGAACCCCGGCAGGCGGGCCGAAATCACGCAACAGCGCCACCGCCGCCGCATTCAGTACGATCGTATGCCCCGTGGCGATATTCTGCGTCAGCGCCGCCGCGAACCCCGGCGCCCGCCGAAAAACCGCCGATTCCGCCCGTACCTTCAGGGCCGCATCCGTCAGATATTGCCGCCCGCAATACAGGATCGGCCGCTCCCCGGCGGCCCCGGTGCCCATCGTCGCCATCGCCCAGGCCAGCTTCTCCGCCCGCCAGACATCGTCCTGATCGGCAAACGCCACGCAGGCCCCCACCGGCACCCCGGCAAGCAACGCCATGTAGGAATCCGCAATCCCCAGCCGCCCCGGATGCGACGTGATCTCCACACAACGCCCGGCCCCACGATGCGCCTGAAAGGACAGCATGATGGCCCGCGATGCATCGTCCGATCCGTCGTCGCGCCAGTAAACCACCCAGTTCGGGTCCGTCTGAGCCACGATGCTGTCAAGCTGATCGTTGAGGAACGCCTCCCCATTATAAACGGAAAGCAGGATCGCGACCGGTTGCCCGACACGCCCACCCTGCTCCTCCGTTCCACGAACCATACGCGGTAACCATCGGCGCGCTGCACCGCTCTCAGACATCGCCAACCCTACCGCGTCGCGGTCATCGTCAGCCGGCCATCACGGCGCGGCGAACAACGTCCGTACCGTCCGCGCCACACTCTCACGCCAGTCCGGCAACGTCACGCCGAAAACCCGCGTCAGCTTGCCGCAATCCAGCCGCGAATCCTGCGGTCGCTTCGCCGGCGTCGGCCAGTCCTCGGTGCGGATCGCCGTCACGCCCGGCATCGCCTGCCCATGCTCGCGCGCCTCTTCCAGCGCCGCCACGGCCAGACCATGCCACGTCGTCTCACCCTGGCCACTGGCATGATAGATCCCGGCATAGGAATCCTGCCAGCCACCCTGCTCGATCCTGCCGATGATCGCCAGGATCGCCGCCGCCAGATCGTCCGAACTGGTCGGATTGCCGCGCTGGTCACCCACCACTTTCAATTGCGGGTTCTTCGCGCCCGCATTTATCATCGTCTTGACGAAATTCTTGCCATGCGCCGAATAAACCCACGACGTCCGCAGAACGATACTGCGCGGATTGGCCGCCAGCACCGCCTGCTCGCCCTCAGCCTTCGTGCGGCCGTAAACCGTCTGCGGCGTCACTGGATCGGTCTCCAGATACGGCGCGCCCTTGTCCCCGGCAAAAACATAATCGGTCGAGACATGGATGAACGGAATGCCCGCCGCGGCGCAGGCCCCGGCCAATGCCGCCGGACCACTGTTATTGGCCCGCTCCGCGCCTTCGGTCTCGGTCTCCGCCAGATCGACCGCCGTCCAGGCCGCCGCATTCACCACCACCGCCGGGCTGTATTTCCCGACAGCCGCCGCAATCGTCTCAGGCCTGTCGAAATCGAACTCCGGTCGCCCGACCCGCACGATCCGCGACCCGCCGAGATTGACCAGCGACGTCGCCAGCTGCCCGTTACCGCCCGTCACCAGGATCGGGCCCTGCATGTTCTCAGCCATCAGTAATGGAACCACCCCTTCGCTTCGGTGAAATGCGGCGCCACCAGATCCTTGTCGGACAGCACCGCCTCCTCCGGCTTGATCGGCCAGTCGATGCCGATATGCGGACAATTCCAGATCACCGCCCGCTCGGACGCCTTGTCATAAACGTCGGTGCACTTGTACTGCACCTCGGCATTCTCGGTCAGCGTCACGAAACCATGCAGGAACCCCGGCGGCACCCAGAGCTGCGACCAGTTCTCCTCGGAAAGCTCCGCCGCCACCCACTTGCCATAGGTCGGCGATCCCGTCCGCGCATCCACCGCCACGTCCCAGATCGCACCCTTCGTGCACCGCACCAGCTTGCCCTGAACATGCGGCGACACCTGGCAATGCAATCCACGCACAACGCCCTTCTGGCGCGACAGGCTCTGATTGTCCTGCACGAACGGCAGATCGATCCCCGCATCGGTCATCCGATGCAGGTTATACGTCTCGGAAAAGAACCCCCGATTGTCACCGAAACGCGGCGGCGTCACCAGAATGACGTCGGGAATCTCAAGCCGTTCAACCTTCATGCACTCAGCCTCGCTGCTGGATAAACTGGGGAACCGTCGTCAAAGCGCGCCGACGGCCCGTTCGTTTCCCCGTCCAGTTCAATGATTGGGATGCTGCCCATGATCGGCAAGCTCGAAAAGCATCCGCCCCAACTCCGTCTTTTTAACTTTCGTCGCCAGTTCACGGAGCTGCGCCTTGTCGATGAACCCCATGCGGAACGCCACCTCTTCCGGCGATCCCACCAGCATGCCCTGACGGGACTGGATGGTCTGCACGAACGTGCCGGCCTGCATCAGGCTGTCCGGCATCCCGGCATCCAGCCACGCACAGCCACGACCCAGACGATCGACCTGCAACGTGCCCTCCTCCAGATACATCCGGTTCAGGTCGGTGATCTCAAGCTCCCCGCGCGGACTCGGCTTCACCTTCTTGGCCAGTTCGACCACCCGTTTGTCGTAGAAATAAAGCCCCGTGATCGCCCAGTTGGACTCGGGTTTCTCCGGCTTCTCGACCACCTCCAGCGCCCGGCCGCTCTCGTCGAACGACACCACGCCATAACGCTCCGGATCGCGCACCTGATAGGCGAACACCGTCGCCCCCTGCGGCCGCTTCGCCGCTGCCCGCAACAGAACGCCCAGATGATCGGCGAAGATCAGGTTGTCGCCCAGCGCCAGCGCACAGGCCGAATTCTCCAGCCAGTCCTCGGCAATCAGGAACGCCTGCGCCAGACCGTCCGGCGAAGGCTGCTCCCGATACTCGAACCGCACGCCGAACTGCGAACCATCGCCAAGCAGGCGCTGGAACTGCGGCATGTCATGCGGCGTCGTGATAATCATGATCTCCCGAATACCCGCCAGCATCAGCGTGGAGAGCGGGTAATAGATCATCGGCTTGTCATAGACCGGCAGCAACTGCTTGGACGACGCCAGCGTCATCGGATGCAACCGCGTCCCCGACCCGCCGGCCAGGATGATGCCCTTCATGGGCGCTGCGTTCGTGATCGGTGTCGTCGGCATCAGGCGTTCGTCCCCAGGCGCTGGCCCGTATAACGCCGGGCGCGAATGCTCTCCCACCAGGCGCGGTTGTCGAGATACCACTGCACGGTCTTGCGAATGCCCGTCTCGAAATCGTGCTTCGCCTTCCAGTCCAGAGCCTGCTCCGCATGGCTCGGATCGATCTCATAGCGGAAATCATGCCCGGGCCGATCCGTGACATAACGGATCAGGCGCTCGCGCGGCCCCGCCGGATCGGGCAGCAATTCGTCCAGAATGCCGCAGATCGCCTTGACCACCTGCAGATTGGTGCGCGGCTGGCGCGCGCCGATCGCATAGGTCTCGCCCGGCTCGCCACGCTCCACCGCCAGCACCAGCGCCTCGGCATGGTCCTCGACGAACAGCCAGTCGCGGATGTTCTCGCCCTTGCCATAAACCGGCAGCTCCTTGCCCTCGATGGCATTGATCGTCACCAGCGGGATCAGCTTCTCGGGAAAGTGCCAGACGCCATAGTTGTTCGTGGTGTTCGTCACGAAAGTCGGCAGGCCATAGGTATGATACCACGCCCGCACCAGATGATCGGAAGACGCCTTGGACGCCGAATACGGGCTGCGCGGATCGTAGGGCGTCGTCTCGGTGAACGGCGGGTCGTTCGGCTCCAGATGCCCGAACACCTCATCCGTCGAGATATGATGGAAGCGGAACGCCTTCTGCCCGTCCGCATCCAGACCGTTCCAGTATTTGCGCGCCGCCTCCAGCAGCGAATAGGTGCCGACGACATTGGTCTGCACGAACACACCCGGCCCGTCGATCGAACGGTCCACATGGCTCTCCGCCGCCAGATGCATCACCGCATCCGGACGATACGTCTCGAACAGCCGCGACATCTCGACGCCATTGACGATATTCGCCCGAACATGCTCGTAACGACCGCTCGACGCCGCCTCGGCCACCGTCTCCTCGGAGGCCGCGTAGGTCATGCAGTCAACATTCACCACGCTATGGTCCGTATGCCGTATCAGATGCCTGACCACGGCAGACCCGATGAACCCGCAACCGCCCGTCAACAATATTCGCATCTACAAACCTCATCCCGACAGCATCCGGTCGGCAAACATCGATGTTGAACCGCAACACGCATACTACAGGCTCGGGACAATAGAGCAACCAACCCTCCTGCACCTCACCGCCGAACCTGCAACACCCCCTCGCCCGATCCGGACGATTGCTTTAGACCACTGGCAAACACGGCGCTCACCCGGCCTGCGCGCCGACGGACGGAAGGGAAAATCCATGCTGGCGGAAGACCTCACACGATCCCTCCTCGATACACTCGAACGGCCCGACCTGCGCACCATCGCCGGGCCCCTCGATATCCGCCTCGAATCCACCCTGCCCATCCCCTTCCGCGTCGCCGATACCCGGATTCGCCTCGGCCGCCCCACGCTGGATCACCCCGAACTCGCCGCCACCATCCTGCGCCACGCCATCGAACTCGGCCGCCTGCGCCACGACACACCGGAAATCGACGCACCCCTCGCCGTCTTCACCGCCGCCCGCATCGCCGCCCTGTTCCACGACCTGGACGCCAACCCCGCACCAGCCCCCACGCTCCCCTGGCTCGCCCCGCTGCGACAGGACACCCCGCCCGATCCCGAAACCCTCGCCCGGCTCTGGCCCCTCCTCGCCGCCGCCCTGCCCGATGCATCAATTAGTATCGATACCGAAACATTATCCCGCCGGCTCGCCCGCGCATGGCCCCATCTCGGCCCCACCGAATCCCTGATGGCGGAAGGCGGGGACGCACGCCTGAAAGTCGATCCCCAGACCGGCCTCAACCGCTACGGCTGCTCGCACCGTCCCCGCCCCTGGGCCATCACCTTCGCCTCATCCACCGCGTCCTCCCTTTCCGAACGCGGCTTCGGCGGCGCGGAAAACGCCCGACGCACCATGGTCGCCGCCCTCCTGCACGACACACCGCCGGATGACGCCCGCCAGAACATCGTGCAGGCCGCCCGTCGCGGCATCGCCCGATGTTACAGCCTCGACAACCCCGAGCAGGTCCTCCTCGCCGCCTCCGGCACGGACTGCGAACTCGCCGTCCTCGCCATCGCCGCAAGCCACGCCGATGGCCGTCCCATCACCAACATCCTCGTCGCCCCGGACGAAACCGGCAGCGGCGTGCCCCTCGCCGCCGCCGGACGCCACTTCGCCGCGGACGCCGCCAACGGCCACAGCGTCGGCAAGGGCCAACTCATCGACGGCTTCCCGCAGGATACACGCCTCATCGGCATCCCCATCCGGCAGGACGACGGCACACCGCGCAGCCTCGCGGAGATCGACGCCGAATGCATCGCCTCCATCGCGCAGGAAATCGCCCAGGGCCGCCATGTCGTGCTGCATCAGCTGGACATGTCCAAAACCGGCCTGATCGGCCCCAGCGCCGCCTGCCTGCACACGCTGCAAGCGCGACACGCCCACCATCTCGATATCGTCGTGGACGCCTGCCAGGCCCGCCTCGAACCCACCCGCATCCGCGACATGGTCGCGCGCGGCATCATGGTGATGATTACCGGCTCCAAGTTCTTCACCGGGCCACCCTTCTGCGGCGCCGTGCTCCTGCCACCGGCCATCGTTACGCAACTCGCCCACGCAACACTGCCGGCCGGTCTGCGCGCCTACGCCCATCGGGGCGAATGGCCCCGACTGCACCCGAACCACCCGCTGGACGACGGCGCCAATCTCGGCCTCGCCCTGCGCTGGCATGCGGCACTGGCCGAAATGAACGCCCTGGCCGCCTGCCCGCCAGACCACATCCGCACGACACTGCAACGCTTCCTAGACGCCGGGCGCACCGCGATCGACAACCACCCCGACCTGACCCTGCTCGAACCGCCGAAACTCGACCGCCCACCGATCGACGGCCGACCCGTCTGGGACGACGTGCCGACCATCCTGTCATTCCTGATCCGCGACCCGCACCAGCCCCACCAGCCGCTGGAACTGGAAGACGCCCGACGCCTGCACCGCTGGCTCAATGCCGACCTCTCGCCCTGGCTCGCCGGAGACTGCGCCGCCCGCCTCTGCCATCTCGGCCAGCCCGTGCCGGTCAACACACCGGAACTCGGGCCCGACCGGCTGGCCGGCGCCCTGCGCCTGTGCGCCGGCGCGCGCCTCGTCTCCGGCGAGCCGTCCCATGCCGGCCTCAACCACGAAGCTCGCCTGACGCGCGAACTCGCCGACGCACAACAGACCCTGCAAAAAATCGCCCTGATCCGCGAGCACTGGGACCGGCTGCACAGCATCGATCCCGTCCCGCACTACGCACCCGTCAATCCAGAACGAAAGCTCTCATGACCCAACCACACGGCCATTTTCTCGATTCCATGCAACTGCCCGACGGCGTAACCCGCTTCTGGCTCATCCGGCACGCCCTCGTCGAACCGGCGGCCCGCCTGCGCCTCTACGGCAGCCTGGACGTCGATCTCTGCACGGAGACACTCGGCCTCCAGCGTCCCTATTATGCCGCCCTGGGCCGCCGCCTGCCCGTCGACGCGGAATGGATCGCCTCCCCCCTGACGCGCACGCACAAGACGGCGCAGGCCATCTTCGACGCCGGCTACGGCCCGCGCGACCTCACCATCGAACCCCGCTTCATCGAGCAATCCATGGGCGACTGGCACGACCTGCCGCACGGCGACCTGCCCGGCAAGCTCCGGCAGAAAGCCCATCATTTCTGGTCAACCTCCGCGACCGAACGCCCACCCGGCGGCGAAAGCATGCTCGACGTCTGCGCCCGCGTCGCCCATGCGCTGGACGACATCGCGGATCGCAACGACGGCCGCAACACGGTCATCGTCAGCCACGGCGGCGCCATCCGCGCCGCGCTCGCCCACGCGCTGCAAATCCATCCGGACACCGCCCTGCGCTTCTCGATCCAGAATCTCTCGCTCTCGATCATCGAACGCATCGGCCCGCTCTGGCGCGTCGTCGCCGTCAACGAACTGCCCACCATCGCCGACTGAAAACAGGCTCGCGCCCATGGTCCCACCCCAACGGGGGCCATGACCAGACGGCACGGCAGATCGCTCAGGCGAAACAGCCAGACAGAACAAAAACATCATTTTCAAAGGAAAAACCGGAGCGGGGCATGGTGGGCACACAAGGGCTCGAACCTTGGACCCGCTGATTAAGAGTCAGCTGCTCTACCAACTGAGCTATGTGCCCATAGCCCCGTTCCGATGAGCGGGCTTTTAACAGCCCTCCGCACCGGGCTCAACCCCTATTTTTGAAGTTTCCGTCGCCGAAACGGAAATTATTTATACTCGGGATTGAGCAGACGCAGAATGCCGTCGAACTGGTCCAGCGTCCGATAATCCACCCGCAGCGAACCGCCCTTGCCATCGAACTGGATATGCACCTTCAGCCCCAACCGGCTCGACAGATCGCGCTCCAGTTGCAGGATCTCTCCATCGCGCGGCGTCGCCTCCACACGCGCCTTCTCCTTCGGCGCCTGCTGCGCGAGCGCCTCCGTCTGCCGCACGTTCAACTGCCGGGCGATCACCACCTGCGCCGCCGCCACCGGGTCCGGATGGGACAGAAGTGCACGGGCATGCCCGGCACTCAACAACCCGTCACGCACTAACGCACGCACCGCTTCCGGCAGGTTCAGCAAACGCAGCGTATTGGCGATATGCGAGCGCGACTTGCCCACGGCACCGGCCAGTTCCTCCTGCGTGAGCGCAAAATCGCTCATCAGGCGCTGCAATCCCTCGCCTTCTTCGATGGCATTCAGATCGGCCCGCTGGAGATTCTCCACCAACGCCGCCGCCATGGCATCGGCATCGTCGAGCGGGCGCACATGCACCGGCACCTCGTGCAGACCCGCAAGCTGCGACGCCCGCCAACGCCGCTCACCGGCGATGATCTGGAAACGACCATCCTTCTCCGGGTTCGGCCGGACAAGGATCGGCTGCAAAACACCACGACTGCGGATCGAATCCGCAAGTTCGGACAGGCGCTCCTCATTCATGTCCAGCCGGGGCTGGAACGGACCCGGCTCCAGCAGGTCGATCGGCAGGCTCGAAGAAAACTGCGCCGCCTCCGGCGCCTGGCGCGAAACCTTGGCAAGCTGCGTTGCCTGCTCACCCAACAACGCTGCCAACCCGCGCCCCAAACGCGGCGACTCCTTCTTCGCCATGCCCTACGCCCCTTTCTCCGAACGCGCCGTCACTTCATCCGCCAATGCCAGATAAGCCGCGGCCCCGCTACTGCGCCGATCGTATTGCAACACGGAGCAACCATGGCTCTGCGCCTCGGATATGCGGATATTGCGGGGGATCAGCGTCTCCAGCACCTGCTCGCCGAAGAAACTGCGCGCATCCGCCGCCACCAGTTCGGACAGATTGTTGCGCCGATCGTACATGGTCAGCACGATGCCCGCGATATGCAGATCGGCATTGAACGCCCGCCGCACCCGCTCTACCGTCTTGACCAACTGGCTGATCCCCTCAAGGGCGAAGAACTCGCACTGCAACGGGACGAGCACGCCATCGGCGGCCACCAGCGCATTCAGGGTCAGCAACCCCAGGCTTGGCGGACAGTCGATCAGGATCACGTCGTAACGACTGTCGAGCGCACGGAGCGTTTCGCGCAGACGATATTCCCGCCTGTCCCCGGCAATCAGCTCGATCTCGGCACCGGCCAGTTCGTTATCGGCCGTGATGATGTCGAGATTATCCAGCTCGGTCCGTCGTGGCAGATCGCTCGCCGGCACTTCCTGCATCAACGCCGCATAGGTCCCGGTCTGGCGTTGATCATACCCGACGCCCAACCCCGTCGAGGCATTGCCCTGCGGGTCGAGATCGACCAGCAGCACACGCTGTTTCACGGCCAATGCCGCCGCCAAATTGATCGCCGTCGTCGTCTTGCCGACGCCGCCTTTCTGGTTCGTGACGGCGATGATGCGCGCCGCCTTGCTCTTTTCTTTATTCGACACGCCGGATGTCGCTCACCTTAATAATCGCACCTTGGCCATCGGTGCGGCTGTTCAAAATCGTGTGGCTCATGTGCCAGTCCGCTTCCGCATCGGTCAACTCGCCCGCGAGGTTTTTTCCCTTCAAAAACAACGCAACGCCGTTCGGCGAAAGCAACGGCGCCGTCCAACCCAGCAGAACGCGCAGCGGCGCGAGCGCACGCGCAGTGACGAACGGCGCCGGATCGAGATCCAACGTCTCGATCCGCTGGGCCAGGACCTGCGCCTTCACACCGCATTCGCGGGCAGCCTCACGCAGGAAGGCCGCCTTTCGGCGGTCGGATTCGACCAGCACCATTTCGGCATCCGACGCGATACCGACGATGATGCCCGGGAACCCCCCGCCCGATCCAAGGTCGATGACGCGGCTCCCCTGCGGGATCATCGGCGCAAGTTGCAGCGAGTCCTCGATATGGCGCGGCCAGAGATGCTCGATGTCGCGAGGACTGACGAGATTGATCCGCGCATTCCACTTCACCAGAAGTTCGGCGAACACATTCAGCCGCGCCGACGTTTCACGTGAAACATCCCTCATGCCGCGCACCGCAGATGAGCCAGAAGTGCCACCAGTGCGGCAGGCGTCACACCCGGCACGCGCTGTGCGGCGGCAAAATTTGTCGGGCGCGCCGCCATCAGCCGCTCGCGCATCTCATTGCTCAACCCGCCGATCGCCGCGTAGTCCATATCCTGCGGAAACACCATTTGCGCTTCATTCGCCAGTTGTCTGATTTCCCGGCTCTGCCGCTGAAGATACCCACCATATCGCGCCTCGGTCTCGACATGCCGTCGAACGCGCATGGGCAATCCGGCGAACCATGGCGCCAGATGGTCGAGCACCTCGGGCGTCGCCCGTGCGACCAGAACGTCACGCAGGCTCCGGCGACGCCCATCCTGCGACACGGCCATGCCGGCATCGCGCAGCGCGGCGGGCGTGTGGGCTTCCGCTTCCGCACGATGCATCGCATCGTCAATCGCCGCACTCTCGGCCGCAAAAGCCGCCGCACGTTTTTGCCCCACGCATCCCGCCGCAATACCGCGCGACGTCAGACGGAGATCGGCGTTATCGGCGCGCAGAATCAGCCGATATTCGGCACGCGAGGTAAACATCCGATAGGGCTCGGTGATTCCCTGCAATGTGAGATCATCGAGCATCACGCCGATATAGGCCTCGCTCCGCTCAAACACGATCGGGGCCTGACCGGTGCTGGCGCGCGCGGCGTTGAGACCGGCCATGAGCCCCTGCGCCCCAGCCTCCTCATACCCCGTGGTGCCGTTGATCTGCCCGGCAAGATACAGCCCCGGCAGACGCCGCAATTCGAGGCTTGGGTCGAGCTCTCGCGGATCGACGTAATCGTATTCCACCGCATAGCCCGGCGTGACGATGCGCGCTTTCTCCAGCCCGGGGATCGAGGCCATCATCAGGGCCTGCACATCGGCCGGCAGGCTTGTGGAAATGCCGTTCGGGTAAACGAGATCGCCGCCCGGATTACCGGGGAGCCCTTCCGGTTCGAGAAAGATCTGGTGCCCGTCCCGCTCGCCGAACCGCACCACCTTATCCTCGATCGACGGGCAGTATCGCGGCCCCCGCCCGGCGATCGCACCGCCATACATGGCCGATCTGGTCAGATTGTCGATGATGATCTGGTGCGTTCGGGGCGTGGTCGTGGTGATCCGGCAGGCCACCTGCGGGTTGTCGATCCGCGTGGTCAGCGTGCTGAACGGTTCCGGCGTCGCATCACCATGGTCCGGGGCCAGCGCTTCCCAGTCGATGCTGTCCCGGGCAAGACGGGCCGGCGTACCGGTCTTCAGGCGCCCCATTCGCAGGCCCAATGCTTCGAGCCTGCGCCCCAGTGCCGCCGCCGGACGCTCGCCGACGCGCCCGGCTTCCTCCTGCACATGACCGATATGAATGACACCGCGCAGAAAGGTGCCGCTCGTCAACACAACGCTGCGCGCGGCGATTTCCGTTCCATCCGCGAGAACGACCCCGGCAACGCGCGCGCCGTCCATCCGCAGGTCGGTGACTTCGCCTTCCCGCAGTTCCAGATTGGCCGTTTCATCGAGCAGATCGCGGATGGCGCGGCGATACAGCGAGCGATCGGCCTGCGCGCGCGGACCCTGCACGGCCGGTCCCTTGGAGCGGTTGAGCAGCTTGAAGTGAATGCCCGCGCGATCCGCGGCAATGCCCATGAGGCCATCCAGCGCGTCGATCTCCCGCACCAGATGTCCCTTGCCGACGCCGCCGATCGCCGGATTGCAGGACATCGCGCCGATCGTGGCCAGGTTCTGGGTCAACAACAGCGTACGCGCACCGACACGCGCCGACGCCGCGGCGGCTTCGCAACCCGCGTGGCCGCCCCCGATGACGATCACATCATACGCGCTCACAACACGACCTCACTTCCCGATACAGAACTGACCGAACACCACATCCAGCAACGACTCGACATCGACCTGCCCGGTGAGACGACCCAACGCCCGCATGGCCAGACGCAACTCCTCGCCCCTCAACTCGGCCCACTCGGCCTCCGACGCCAGTGCGAGATGCTGCGCCGCCTCCTGAATGCCGGCCCGATGGCGCGCCCGCGTCAATGGCACGCCCGCCCCGGACATGAGTGTGCGAATCCGCTCACGCAAAAGATCGCGCAGCGTATCGAGCCCCGCGCCGGTCGTGGCGCTGATGCCTAGCACATCCTCCGGCGCGGGTGCGAGGTCCGTTTTGTTGCGCACGATGATGGCATCCGGCAGCAGCGGCGCCGGGCGCTCATCGGCATACAGATGCACGACGAGATCGGCTTGTTTCACGTGAAACATCGCGCGGCGAATACCCTCTGCCTCGATCTCGTCCTCGGTCTCTCGCAGACCTGCCGTGTCGATCAGCCGCAGCTTGATGCCATCCAGAATCCAGTCCACGGCGATCGCATCGCGCGTCGTGCCCGCACGTTGCGTCACGATGGCTGCGTCGTAACCCGCCAGGGCGTTCAGCAGGCTGGACTTGCCCGCGTTCGGCGCGCCGGCGATCACGACCGTGATGCCGCGCCGCACAAGCTCGCCCCGCTGGTCGGCCAGATGCAAGGCCATCTCGGCCTGCAACGCGGCACGCTCCGCTTCCAGCGCGGCTTCGACCGCATCCGGCAGGGTTTCATCCGGGAAGTCGATCAGCGCCTCCTGCTGCGCCAACAGGCGACGCAGACGTTCCGCCCATTCCTGATACAGGCGGCTCAGCGCACCATCCGCCTGCGACAGGGCCTGTCGACGCTGGGCCGCGCTTTCCGCCTCCACAAGATCGGCCACGGCTTCCGCCTGCAACAGGTCCAGACGCCCGGCCTGCACGGCGCGGCGCGTGAACTCGCCTGGTTCGGCGGGACGCGCGCCGAGTTCGGTCAGGGCCAGGGACACGCCCTCGATGATGGCCGGACCGGCATGGAGATGCAGTTCGAAGCTGTCCTCCCCGCTATAGGAGCGCGGACCCGGCAGCCAGAGCACCACGGCTTCATCGAGTATTTCGTTTCTGTATCGTATCGGTCGGAAGCTTGCACGCCTTGCCTCGGGCAGCATTCCGCAAAGAGCGCGCAGGATCGTCCCGCACCCTTCGCCGCTGACACGCATGACGGCGATCGCCGCACGGCCCATGCCTGTGGCGACGGCGAAAATGACGGGTCCGCCCGCGTTCCTCGTTCGATCATCGGTCATGCCGATGCTATAACCCATCTCATGCCACAACTCTCCCTTCATTCTCCGCTCGGTCCCCTCACGATTTCCGAGGACGAGGGCCATATCGTCGCCCTCGACTGGGGATGGGGCCGGGATCAGGCGGAGACGCCGCTCCTGCTGCGCGCGCGTGACATGCTGGATCGCTATTTCGATGGCGAGGCCGTTGTTTTCGACCTGCCGCTCGCACCATTCGGCACTGCCTATCGGCAACGTGTCTGGCAGGCGTTGCAGACGGTCCCGCATGGCACGACCACCAGCTATCAGGCCCTGGCTGCCCGCGTTGGCGGGTCAGCGCGCGCCGTTGGCGGTGCGATGGGCGCGAACCCGATCCCGATCATCATCCCCTGCCACCGTGTTCTGGGCGCCAGGGGGCTGGGCGGTTATTCCGGCATGGGCGGGCTCGACGACAAGCGCATCCTGCTGACCCTCGAGGGGTATTTCGACGACTGACCGCGGCGGGTTCCTTTCACGTCTTCGGGATATCGGATGAATTCGGACCGGCCCGGTGCATCTTCCATGACCGCTGTGACGTTGGGGCCATTACCACCAATCCCGGGGTGCATCGATGCCCCCATGTGGGAGATCTGGTCATGGCAAACGAACTCTTCATCGCCTTCTTCGATTCACTGGCCGGCGCTCAGGCTGCGACCGATGATCTGCTGGGCAACGATGTCCGGCCCGAGAGCATTCGCCAGTATGCGCTCGACGCCAATGCCCGCATCGACGGCGAGCCGGACCCCGGCACGGAAATCCACCGCAAGGCGAGCGTCTGGTCGTGGCTGCTGAACGACCGGCAGGACACGACGGATGAGGAGCGCGCGCGGCACAACGCGCTTTACGAACAGGCCCGGAAGGGCGGACAGGTGGCCGTGACGGTCCTGACGGCGGACTCGGTCGCGACCTATATCGTGAAGCATATCCTCAACGATCACGCGCCGAGCCAGATGCAAAGCCGCCCGGTAAAGGACGAGTCATCGCCGATCGTGGAAGGCCTGACTCCCGTCTCCAGCGACCAGTTCAGCCCCCAGGGCTCACTGGGTGCCATGGTGCAGGCCGCAAAGACGCGCGCGCAACGCGCCATGCATGGCAACGACGCTTTTTCCTATGTCGAGCCGACGCATGGGGGATTGCTGGACCCCACCCTGCAATCGCCACGCGACCCGGCGGAGAACAGGCCACAGACCCGTTCCGACGATCACGCCCCGGCACGCCCGACGCGCTGATCGCGCATAAAAAAAGCCCGGAGTTTCTGGCTCCGGGCTTTCTGTCTTCAGTTGTTCATCGCATCGAAGAAGTCCTGGTTCGACTTGCTGTATTTGAGCTTGTCGAGCAGGAAGTCCATTGCGTCCATCGTGCCCATCGGCGCGAGGATACGGCGCAGCACCCACATCTTCGACAGCGTGCCGCGATCGACCAGCAGCTCTTCCTTACGCGTGCCCGACTTGGTGATGTCGATGGCCGGGAAGGTGCGCTTGTCGGCCAGCTTGCGATCGAGAATGAGCTCGGAATTGCCGGTGCCCTTGAACTCTTCGAAAATGACTTCGTCCATGCGCGAGCCGGTATCGATCAGCGCGGTCGCGATGATGGTCAGCGAGCCGCCTTCCTCGATGTTGCGCGCCGCGCCGAAGAAGCGCTTCGGGCGCTGCAGGGCGTTGGCGTCCACACCGCCGGTCAGCACCTTGCCCGACGAGGGCACGACGGTGTTGTAGGCGCGGGCCAGACGCGTGATCGAATCCAGCAGGATGACGACGTCGCGCTTGTGCTCGACCAGACGCTTGGCCTTTTCCAGCACCATTTCCGTGACCTGCACGTGGCGGGTGGCGGGTTCGTCGAAGGTGGAGGAGACGACTTCGCCGCGCACGGAGCGGGCCATGTCGGTCACTTCTTCCGGTCGCTCGTCGATCAGCAGGACGATCAGGAAGACATCCGGATGGTTGGCGGAAATCGAGGAGGCGATGCTTTGCAGCATCACGGTCTTGCCGGTGCGCGGCGGAGCGACGATCAGTGCGCGCTGGCCCATGCCGATCGGCGTGACGAGATCGATGACGCGCGGCGTGTAGTCGCGCTGGTCCTTCTTGCCCTTCGCCGGGGCCTCGACCGGGCCGGTCGGCTCGACTTCCATCTTCAGGCGGCGCTCGGGGTAGAGCGGCGTCAGGTTATCGAAGTTGATGCGCTGGCGGACGGATTCCGGCGCCTCGAAGTTGATGGTGTTGACCTTGAGCAGCGAGAAATAACGCTCGCCGTCGCGCGGGGCGCGAATCTGGCCTTCCACCGTGTCGCCGGGGCGCAGGCCGAAGCGGCGCACCTGGGTCGGCGAGATGTAGATATCGTCCGGGCCGGGGAGATAGTTGGCTTCCGGGGAGCGGAGGAAGCCGAACCCGTCGGGCAGGATTTCCAGCGTGCCTTCGCCGTAGATCGCCTGGTCGTTATCGGCCAGGGTCTTGAGGATGGCGAACATGATGTCCTGCTTGCGCATGGACGATGCGTTCTCGATCTCCAGGCTTTCCGCGTAAGCGAGCAGATCGGAGGGGGATTTTGCCTTGAGGTCGGCGAGATGCATGAAGGGTGCCTTGAAATTGGCTGGTCGGTGAATCCAGAGACACGGGGAAGGACGAAAATCCGTTATCGTTCGACGATTGCTGACGGTGTTTCGTGAATATGTCGGCCTTGACCAACGAACCGTCGGGCGAAGCGGATATGTCCGTGCGTGAAATGCAGGGCGGCAGGACGCCGCTCGTAACGGGCAGAAGGATTACGCCCGGGCCGAGGCCGCGTCAAGCGGCGTGTTGATCGCTCAGCGCCAGGGGGCCAGCCAGTATTCGCCATCGGTGACTGGCGGGCTCATCAGCCCCACCGTCACGAGGATGGCCGGCAGCGTCCTGTCCTCGGTGCGGTAATGCCCGGCGAGCAGGTCGCGTCCGCAGGTGCCCTGCATGTCGAGTGCGACGGGAAGTGCCACATGCAGCGTGCAGGCGGCGGGGCGGCGTGCCGGATCGGCCGCCTCATCGATGCTGCCGGTGAACGGCGCGGCGGCGAGCGGCCGGTTTTCCGCATCCAGCGCCACGACTTCACCGCTCAGCCGCGCGCCTTCCGGATGCATGCCGACCAGCACGCGTGACGGCTTGCGCCCGTCCCGGACGATGGTCTGGCCCAGCCCGACATGGCTCTGGGAATAGCCTTCGAAACGCCACGGTTCCTGCACGATCCGATCGACGAGTTGCTGCGGCGTGGCCGGGGCGGGCGCCGGGGCGGCGGCGGCCAGCAGGGTGCCGAGGACAAGCGGCAGGCCGGCGGCGGCGAAGCGTGTGAATTGAGGCATGTTCATCGGTCTCCAAACCATCCGCGACGCCAGAAGAAACCCAGCGGGACGATGACGGAGAGAGCCATCAGTCCCAGGCAGTAATAATAACCGTAATGCCAGTCGAGTTCCGGAATGTTCTTGAAATTCATGCCGTAGATGCCGGCGATCAGGGTCGGTGCGATGCCGACGAAGCTGACGACGGTGAGCAGTTTCATGCCGTCGTTCTGTTCGATGCTGATGAAGCCGAGCGTTGCGTCCAGCAGGAACTGCACCTTGTTCATGTTCTGCGCCACGAAGTCGTTCAGGGAGGCGATGTCGCGCCCGGCGACTTTCATCCGCACCTGCAACGGGCCGGAAAGGGTGTAGTGACCGCTATCGGCCAGGAAGATGCCCATGCGATCAAGGCCGAGCAGGCTGTCGCGGATGTAGGAGGCCAGATCGCCGCCGCGGCCGAGGCGACGCAGTGTTTCACGCAGCATTTCCGCGGAGCGGGCGCGCCGGCGGGGCGTATCGGCGGCGAAGACCTTGCGCGAGATATCGTCGAGTGTGCGGCCCAGCCCCTCCAGCACGTCGGCCAGACGATTAATCATGGCTTCGAGCAGGATGACCATGATCTCCGGCGCATCCGGCGCGGCATTGTCTTCGGGCCATTCCGCGACTTCGCGGCCCGTGACGTCGAAAGCGGTGTAGTCCGAATAACGCACGGTGATGACGAGGTGATCGGTCAGGACGAGACCGACGGGGAAGGCCGTCGTTTCCCCACCGTCGTGGCGCCGCACCAGAGGTGTCGAGAGATAGACCACGTTGTCGCGCTTGTAGTGGCGTGACGAGCTTTCGATCTCCTCCAGTTCCTCCCGGCGTGGCATGGTCAGCCCGGTCAGGCGCTGGGCGCGGGAGAGTTCCTCGGGCGTGGGGTTGATCAGGTCCAGCCACGCGGCATGGTCGATGTCGCGATCGTCGATGATTTCATGCGCCGTCGTACCGGGTGGGCGGGCAAGGAACATTCCGGGTCTCCCAATTGGCCTGCCCTCAATGTCTCGTTCTGTTGCTGGGTGCAAGGGATGCGATGGACGCCGGGGCGCTCCCTCTGGTATCGCAGACGACCCGAGATGGATCGGACACGAGGACACGCCACGATGAGCACGACCGCGACCCCCCAGACGAGCGCGCCGGCGCAACCGAACAGCCTGCGCACGGGCCCCGATGCGCGGGGACGCTTTGGCACGTTCGGCGGCCGGTTCGTTGCCGAGACCCTGATGCCGCTGGTTCAGGATCTGGAGGCCGCCTACGACGCGGCGCAGGCCGATCCGATGTTTCACGTGAAACTTTCCTATTATTTCCGCGACTATGTGGGCCGTCCCAGCCCGCTGTGGTTCGCGGAGCGGCTGACGGAGACCCTGGGCGGCGCCAAGGTCTATCTGAAGCGTGAGGAACTGAACCACACGGGCTCGCACAAGCTCAACAACGTCATGGGGCAGATTCTGCTGGCCCAGCGCATGGGCAAGACGCGCATCGTCGCGGAAACCGGCGCGGGACAGCACGGCGTGGCGACGGCGACGGTGTGCGCGCTGTTCGGCATGAAATGCGTGATCTACATGGGCGCGACCGACGTGGAGCGGCAGAAGCCCAATGTTTTTCGCATGCATCTGCTGGGGGCGGAGGTGAAGCCGGTGACGGCCGGTGCGGGCACGCTGAAGGATGCCATGAACGAGGCGATGCGCGACTGGGTCGCGAACGTTTCGGACACGTATTTTCTGGTCGGCACGGTGGCGGGACCGCATCCCTATCCGCGCATGGTGCGCGATTTCCAGTCCGTCATCGGGGAGGAGACGCGCACGCAGATGATGGAAGCGGAGGGCCGCCTGCCGGATTACATCGTCGCGGCCATCGGGGGTGGTTCGAATGCGATGGGCATTTTCCATCCGTTCCTCGACGAACCCGAGGTGAAGCTGATTGGCGTCGAGGCTGCCGGGCTTGGGCTGGATAGCGGCAAGACGGCCGCTTCCATCTCACGCGGGCGATCCGGCGTGCTGCATGGCAACCGCACCTATCTGTTGCAGGATGAGAACGGCCAGATCGAGGAGGCGCATTCGATCAGCGCGGGGCTGGATTATCCGGGCATCGGGCCGGAGCATTCCTGGCTCAACGATATCGGGCGTGCGGAATATGTGGGTGTCACGGATAGCGAGGCGCTGGAAGCCTTTCAGCTTCTGACGCGCACGGAGGGCATCATTCCCGCGCTGGAATGCGCGCATGGGCTTGCGCATGTCATGAAACTCGCGCCGACGCTGGATAAGGACAAGATCATCGTGCTCAACGTCTCCGGGCGCGGCGACAAGGACATCTTCACGGTGGCCAAGCATCTGGGAGTGGATCTGTGAGCCGTATCAAGACCCGTTTCGACGCTCTCAAGGCCGAGGGGCGCGGGGCGCTGATCCCCTATCTTCAGGCGTTCGATCCCGATCTGGAGACGTCCCTCGAACTGCTGAAGGCCATGCCTGCTGCGGGGGCCGATCTGATCGAGATCGGCGTTCCGTTCTCCGATCCGTCCGCCGATGGGCTCACCATTCAGGCGGCGGCGTTGCGCGGCCTGAAGGCGGGCGCGACGCTGACGCGCGTGCTGGAGATGGTGAAGCGTTTCCGTGAAGGCGACGATGCCACGCCGATCGTGCTGATGGGCTACCTGAACCCGATCGACAGCTACGGCCCGGCGCGCTTCTGCGCCGATGCGGCGGCGGCGGGTGTGGATGGGCTGATCGTCGTCGATCTGCCGCCGGAGGAGGCCGACCTGCTGGAGGACGACGCGCGGGCGAACGGGCTGGATATCGTCCGGCTGGTCGCGCCGAATACGTCTGACGCGCGGCTTCGGCAGATCCTGCCGGAGGCGAGCGGGTTCATCTATTACGTGAGCATCACCGGCATCACGGGGACGCGGACGGCGACGGAAGACGAACTGGCGGCGGCCATGCCGCGCATCCGGGCGGTCAGCGACCTGCCGGTGGCCGTGGGTTTCGGCATCCGCACGCCGTCGCAGGCGGCTGTCGCATCGCGCACGGGCGATGCGGCGGTGGTGGCCTCGGCCCTGATTACCACGCTGGCCGCGACGCTGGACGACGGGCGCGCCACGGACCAGACGGTGCCGCGCGTCCTGGGCCAGTTGCGGGAGCTGGCGGAGGCGGTGCGCGGCTGATTCAGGCCTGTTTGCGCAGGGCCAGGCCGAACATCACGGCGGAGACGCCGGCGATGATGAGTTCGATGGCGATCAGCGTGCCGATCAGGAACAGGCCGGACCAGGGCAGGGTCGCCCAGATGAGGATGCCGACGAGCAGCGTGATGATCGCGCTCAGCAGGATACTCCACCAGTTGCCGACGGTGCGGTGTCCGCTGATCCAGACCGCGCGGGCGATGCCGGCGAAGATCAGGCAGCCGGCCAGGAAGGCGGTGAGGAAGACGGAGCCGGTCGCGGGCTCCTCGATCATCAGCAGGCCGCCGAGGATGTAGAGCACGCCCCCGAGTGCGGCGAGCCACTGGTTCTGCACCGCAACGCGGCGATGGGCGAAGACCTGCGCCAGTTGCGCGATGCCGGCGACGACGAGCAGCACGCCGAGCACGACGACGCTGGCGAGGGTGGCCATGACGGCGTCGATCCATGCCAGGACGCCGAGCACGACGAGCACGACGCCGATGGCGATGAACGTCTCCGGCCGCAGGCTGGGCATCGGGCCGCCGCCGGGGAAACCGGACGGAAGGTTGCGGAAGTCTGACATAAGGGCTCCTTCTATTGCGTGTGGAAAATGATCCTCGGGCACTATAACGAGCGGCGTGGGCTTCGGATTGCGCGGGACACTGGTATTGCTTGCGTGGCGAGGGTAAAACGCGCGCCCAAGAGAATGAACATGCGGGGCGCGGAGCCTTCCTCCCCCCTTTCCCACCGCCTGTGGAGAATGATGAGATGAGTTGGCTGACCGATTACGTGCGCCCCAAGATTCGCGGCCTGTTGCAGCGCGAAGTGCCGGATAATCTCTGGACGAGTTGCGAGTCCTGCTCGCAGATGATTCTGGTGCGCGATCTGGAGAAGGCGCAGAAGGTCTGCCCGCATTGCGGCCATCACATGCGCGCCAGTGCGCTGGAGCGTCTGGCCTGGACGTTCGACAATGGTGAGTTCACGCGGATCGAGCTGCCGAAGGTGCCGGTCGATCCGTTGGGGTTTCGCGACAGCAAGCGCTATACCGAGCGCCTGAAGGAGCAGCGCGCCAAGTCGCATCTCGATGAATCGATGGTGGTGGCGCACGGCACGATCGGCGGCCAGAACGCGGTCGTGGCCGTGATGGCGTTCGAGTTCCTGTCGGGCACGATGGGTGCGGCGCTGGGTGAGGCGTTCGTGGCGGCGTGCCGCCTGGCCGTGTTGCAGAAGGCGCCGCTGATCGTGTTCACGGCATCGGGCGGGGCGCGGATGCAGGAAGGCGTGGTATCGCTGATGCAGATGCCACGCACGACCATCGGCGTGCAGATGCTCAACGATGCGCACCTGCCCTATATCGTGGTGCTGACGAACCCGACGACGGGGGGCGTTTCGGCCTCCTTCGCGATGCTGGGCGACATCCAGCTGGCCGAGCCGGAGGCGCTGATCGCCTTCACCGGGCCGCGCGTCATTCAGGACACGGTGCGCGAGAAGTTGCCGGAAGGTTTCCAGCGTTCGGAATATCTGCGCGATCACGGCATGGTGGACCGTGTGGTGAAGCGCACGGACCTGCATGAGGAACTGGGGCGGCTGATCGGGCTGCTGACCAAGCAGGTGCCCAATGCCACGCCGGGCGCCACGCTCGAGACGGCGGCCTGACGGAAGGCTTTTTTCCATGAACGCGACGGGCGCGCCGGTGACATTGAGCGACGAATATCAGGGCCGCGCCGGCGCGATCCTGGGGCGGTTGCAGGGGCTTTATCCGAAGCTGATCGACCTGTCGCTCGACCGGCTTCACGGTCTGCTGGCCAGGCTGGGCCATCCGGAGCGTGCGCTGCCGCCGGTCGTGCATGTGGCGGGCACCAACGGCAAGGGCAGCACCTGCGCCAATCTGCGCGCCATTGCCGAGGCGGCGGGATGGCGCGTGCATGTCATGACCAGCCCGCATCTGATCGACGTGACGGAGCGGTTCCGCCTTGCCGGGAAGCTGGTGAGCGAGGACGCGCTGGTGGCGGCGCTGGAGGAGGTCGAGCGCGTGAACGGGGATGCGCCGATCACGGTGTTCGAGGTGCTGACGGCGGCGGGGTTCCTGCTGTTTTCACGCACGCCGGCCGATCTGGCGATCATCGAGGTCGGGCTTGGCGGGCGGCTGGATGCGACGAACGTGATCGACCGGCCGGCGGCCTGCGCGATCACGGCGATCAGCCTGGATCATCAGGCGTTTCTCGGGGATACGCTGGACGCGATCGCGGCGGAGAAGGCCGGGATCATGAAGCCGGGCGTGCCCGTGGTCTGTGCGCCGCAGCGGCCGGAGGCGCTCGCCGTGTTGCGGGCGCGGGCGGCGGCGGTGGGAGCGCCGCTCTGGGTTCTGGGCGAGGATGTGCGTATTTCGGGGGCGAGCGCCCTCGCCTATTCCGATCCGCTGGGCGAGCTGTCCCTGCCCGCGCCGGCGTTGCGTGGCCCGCACCAGCACGACAATGCGGCGCTGGCCGTGGCGGCGTTGCGAGCGAGCCGCCTGCCCCTGCCCGACCGTGCCTGGGCCGGCATTGCAGCGGCGCGCTGGCCCGCGCGGATGCAGCGGCTGACGGGCGCGCTGGCGGCGCGGTTGCCGGATGGTTGGGAGCTTTGGCTGGATGGCGGCCACAATCCCGGCGCGGGTGACGTGCTGGCGGCGGTGCTGGCGGACTGGCGGGATCGGCCGGTGCATCTGGTGGTCGGGATGAAGCAGAGCAAGGATGTGCGCGGGTTTCTCGACCCGCTGCTGTCGGGTGCCACGACGGCGCAGGCGGTGGCCGAGCCGGGGCAGCATCTGGCGCTGGGGGTGGATGAGATCGTGGCGGCGTCCGGTGGCCGGGCGGTGCCGGGACCGACGGTTGGCGCAGCGCTGGCGCGGTTGCGGGCGGCGGGTGGCCCCCCGGCGCGGGTGCTGATCTGTGGCAGCCTGTATCTGGCGGGGCTGGTATTGGCGCAGGATGGCGCGGTGCTGGACTGACATACGCGGATGTCATGAAACGACATAAACGCGGGAATCGCTGATCGTCTTTCCTGAAAAAAGGCGATCGCGATGACTATCCTGATCTATCTGATCGTCGCGCTGGGTGGCGTGATGACGTCCATCCAGTCCGGCACCAATGCGCAACTGGCGAAATCTCTGGATCGGTCCTGGATGGTGGGACTATTCACCGGGGCGCTGACGGCGGCGGTGCTGGCCGTGGTGACGCTGGTTTCGCGCGAAGGACTGCCCAGCAGCGACAGGATCGCGGCGACGCCGTGGTGGGCGTGGACCGGGGGTTTGTGTGGTGCGGTTTACGTGGTGAGCACGCTGTTTTTTGCGCAGAAGCTGGGATCGGGCGTTTTCACGGGGCTGACGGTGACGGCGGGGATCGGGCGTTCCTGGGTGGGGCGTTGATGATTGGCGGGCTGGTGATGGTGTCCCGCTTCTGACGTCCGATGCCGCGCCGGAGGGGCGGCATCGGGGCGTGGGGCGTCAGTTCATCAGTTTTTCCTGCAGGTAGGTCATGGTCAGGGCCTGCGTGCGGGCGGATTGCTTGAGATCCGCGCCGGAGCCGTGGCCGCCTTCGGTATTTTCGTAATAGTAGAACGGCAGTTTCATCTCCTCCATCCGCGCGGCGAATTTGCGGGCGTGCTGGGGGCCGACGCGGTCGTCCTTGGTGGTGGTGAAGATGAAGGGCTCGGGGTATTTCACGTCCGCCTTCAGGTTCTGGTAGGGCGAGGTTTTCTGCCAGAAGGCCATGACGGCGGGGTCGGCGTTCACGTCGCCGTATTCGCCCTGCCAGGACGCGCCGGCGGCGATTTTCGAGATGCGGATCATGTCCAGCAGCGGGACCTGGATGACGACGGCGTTCCAGAGTTCCGGATGTTCCGTGAATTCCACGCCCATCAGCAGGCCGCCGTTGGAGCCGCCCTCGATGCCGAGGCGGCGTGGCGAGGTGATCTTGCGGGCGTCCAGATCCTTCGCGACGGCGGCGAAATCGTCGTAGATGACCTGTCGTCTGGTGGCGAGGCCGGCGTCGTGCCATTTCGGGCCGAATTCGCCGCCGCCGCGGATATTGGCCAGCACGAAGGCCCCGCCCCGCTCCAGCCACAGCTTGCCGATGGTGGCGGAATAGTAGGGCGTTTCGCTGACCTCGAAGCCGCCATAGGCGGTCATGAGGGTGGGTGTCTGGCCGTCGTAGCGGATATCTTTCCGGTGGACGATGAAATACGGGATTTTCGTGCCGTCCGTGGACGTGGCCTCGAACTGTTCCACGATGTCCTGCGTGGCGTCGAACTGCGCGGGCAGTGTCTTGACGGGTTCCAGCGTGCCTTTGGCCGTGTCCGACAGGTAGAGGGTGGAAGGTGTGAGGAAGCCGCTGGCGCCGAGGAAGGCGCGGTCGGATTTCACGTCGGTCGAGCCCCAGGAGATGGCCAGGTTGTCGGGCAACGGCAGGGTCTGCGTGCGCCACTGGTCGTGGGGATGGGGCTTGAGGACGGTGGCGCGGCCCTGAACGTTGTGCAGGGTGGCGAGGAGGACGTTGTTTCTGGTGGAGGTATGGCTGTCCATCGCGTCCTGCGGGCCGGGGGCCCAGACGGGTTTGGGGTCGAGGTTCTGCGGGTCGGCCAGCAGGGCGTCGCGGTTCACGGCGACGAGGGCGCCGGCGGGGTGGCCTTTCCAGGGTTCGTCGAGGGAGAGGATGACGCGGTTGTCCACCAGATCGACCACGTCCACCTTATCGGGGATGGCGAGGCGCTGGACGCCTTTGGGGGTGATGACGAAGGTCTGGTGGCGGAAGGTGTCCAGCGGGCGGACGATGATGGCCAGTTGGCGCCCCTGCCCGTCCTGCAGGACGGCGGGGGCGACGCCGTAGCCGCCGTCGTTTTTGTCGCCACGGTAGATTTCGATGGCCTGATCCAGTGACTGGCCGCGGGTGAGGCGTTTGACGATGAACGGGTAGCCGGAGGGCGTGACGTCGCCCGGTGTCCAGTCCGTTGCGATGAGGAGGTGGTTGGCGTCTTCCCACGCGATCTTGTGCTTGCCGCGCGGGAGGTGGAAGCCGTCCGGGACGAAGAGCTGGCGTGCGAGGTCGAATTCGCGGACCTCCACGGCGTCTTCCCCGCCGTTGGAGAGGGAGATCAGGCAGCGGTTTTCGTCCGGTTCCAGGCAGTTGCGGCCGCGCAGCACCCAGCTTTTGTTCTCCGCCTTGCCCAGCGCGTCGATATCCAGGACGGTGGACCATTGCGGGTGGGCGGTGCGGTAGCTGGCCAGTGTCGTCTTGCGCCAGATGCCGCGCAGGTGGTCCGCGTCTTGCCAGAAATTGAAGATCTGGCCGTGGGTGAAGGTTGGGGCCGGGATGCGGTCCTTGTTGGCGGCGACGGCGAGGGCTTGATCGTAAAGGGTTTTATAGCGCGGGTCGGCTTGCAGCCGCTGGGTGGTGGTAGCGTTGTGCGCGTTGACCCAATCCATGGCGCGGGGGGATGAGACGTCTTCCAGCCAGATGTTGGGGTCGTCCAGGGTGGCGGCGTGCGCGCCGGCGATGGCGGTGGAGGCGAGGAGCGCCGTGGCGGCGAGTTTGTGGCGGAGGGGCGACAAGGGGTGGGTGTCCTTCTTTCCGTGGCGGACGGCGTTGTTACGGAAAGAGAACAGCGGGTTTTGGGGTGGAGGGCAAGGGCCGTTTATCCGCGATGGCGTGGGGTCATGGAGAGGCCGGTAAGCGGTCGTTATTCTCGGGAATATCGTTATTGGAATATTGCGGCGGTCCGCTGAGATAATGCCCGTTACCGCTTCGCAAGGGATTCAGGAGCATGTTCTGCGGACGGCCGGAGACGACCGCGGGATTATTTTCAGGGTGGGACGGGGCGGAGCCGGTGTAAACTCCGGCGCAGCCGGACAGGCCGATCAGTGCCACGGCGGCGCATAGGGATGTTTTGTGAAATTTGTTTCGTTCAGGGGTGGTGGTCGGATTCAGAGTCTCGCGTGGAAATTTCATTTTTACTTTTCCTGATACGCTTATGCGATGCTTTCATTTTTATGATCGGTTTTTATTTTCGGTTCGAATATAGATTGTTTTGCTTAAACAACATTTTTCGTGCCGAGCCGGGCGTGCTTTTGGCGGAGATGGGGGGTGAGCGGAATGTCCGCTGTCAGGCAGCCAATTTGAGATGGCGGACATTCTTACGGCCACCCTACTTTGACGGCTATGCGCATCTCAGACATTCAGGTGCCTGTATGAGCTTTCCGCCATTGGGCATGAGCATCGCTATAGGCAGCATGACCGGACTCAGCGGACAAGCGACCGGCAGCTAAGGGCTTTACGATGTTGTTGGCTACCGCCCGGTAATTGATGGATTTTTCTAGGTCCAGAAGCGGAACGAAGAATAAAGCAAGCAGTCCCAACGACCATTGGGACAAATATAGGGGGGAGAAAGACCCTCGTAATAACTCTGTTATACGTTATTGATATCTACTCGGCCACCGCCTGGAACATCTCAACCTGTGTCATGTAGCAGGTTAGATCGGTCGACTCTCCAGTTGATACCGAATCGTAAGCCGCTTGTAGCTTCGCCGCTGGCGTACCCTTCGGCATAAAGCGGAACACGCTCGCGGCAAGATAGTCCTGCCGTTCTTCGAAGGCGAGCCAACGCCTGCCCTCAATTTCGGCGACCGAACCCGTGGTGTTCGAGCCCGCGAAGATATCGAGGACAGTGTCACCGGGATCAGTCAGGAAACGGATGAAGAACTCGGGCAGTCTGGCCGGGAAACGTGCCGGATGCCGATCAGCACCCACCAGCTTACAACCTGCCACGTATCCGCCGTTCGATTCCGTGTTGGGGATCTGCAGCAGGTTGGACGGGATCGCGCCGCCGTTGTCTTTGGCAAAGCCTTTCCCTATATCATGACCGGAAGGACGCACGGCCGGTTTATAGAATTTGTCCGGATCTTCCATCAGCTTACGCATGCGGTCGGAGTATGGCGCGAGAACCTTACTCACATCTGCCTTCGGCCACTCGGTCTTGGAGAACCACCAAAGGTTGTTAACCGAATCCTTGGCGCGAATCTTCCGCTTGTTTACCCACTCGATCGGGCTTGGCAGCTTGGCCGGATTGAACCAGTAGAAGTCCTCCGCGAGGAAAAAACCGATCTCGTCACAGAAACGAATCGGCAGCCGGAGATGATAGAGACTGCGCGCCGGAACGCCCTTCTGATAGGCTCCGCCCACGTCCATAACGAGGCTACCAGTCGGCTTCAGCTTGGCAAAGACGAGACGAGCGAAGTCCATCAGCCAGTCGAGGTAATCGGCCTGATCCAATCCGCCATACACCTTATGACGTTGAAGGGCGAATGGCGGCGAGGTCATCACCAAATCGAGACTATCGTCGGGCAATGCCTCAAGAAGCTGACGCGAGTCACCGCAGTATGCCGCACCACCTAAGGTCGTGTAACTCGGCCGTAGTCCTTCGATTTTGAAACCCGCCAACAGACAATCCTCTCAATCACACCCATAGTGTGTAGACTCATAGTGGTCTTTTTTCAACCCTGCGCGGGTGAAATTGTGTCCCTCGAATCCTGTACGTGAAGCTGTCGCGGCCAACCTGCGCAAGATGCGGGCAGAGCGCAACCTAAGCCAAGAGGCGCTCGCCGATTTGGCGGGCGTCCACCGCAATTACCTTGGTGGCATCGAACGGTGCGAGCGGAACGTCGGTTTGGATAACCTTTCGAAACTGGCCTCGGCCCTTGGTGTGACGGTTGCGGAGCTTGTCGGCTGATGGCGAAGCACCCCGACTGGGATAAGCTCGAGAAGCTCATGCCCGCCGTGCGCGAGTTTCAGGCGCTCGCGAGCGAACACGGCATCGACGACGTGTTTCAGGACAATGGCGGCAAAATTCTACAAATGCTGCTGGCGCTGAATCTACAGGGAATTCCTGGCCGTGAGGGCAACGACGCGGTCGATATTGAAGGCCGAGAGTATGAACTTAAAAGCGTCAACATCCATTTAACCGCGGGGTTTTCCACGAACCACCATGTCAACATTCCAATCATAGAAAAATATCGTCAGGCGCAGTGGGTATTTGCGGTTTATGAAGGGATCGAAATGCGCCGCGCCTTTGCTGTAGCCACTGAAAAGCTTGAAGCGCATTTCTCCAAATGGGAGAAACAGCGGACGGAAACCGGAAAAGACATCAATAATCCGAAAATCCCGCTCAATTTTGTCTGCAATAACGGCGAGACACTTTATGACGACGGCAGGCCGCTCGATCTTAAGGCGGCCGCTGCCATTCGTCGCGAACGCACAAAGGAATCTGCCAATCGGCGCAAAGCTAAAGCCGAAGCTGTTGCTGATCTCAGGGGCGACCCGGCAGTAGGCGACAACCCCGTAGCAGTCGTGCGCCGACGAGAGAAGCGTCAGACTAGATAGTTTCCTGCTGAGCCATTTACTGCTTGCCCTGATCCTTGCGCACAGGCACAGCCATCCAGCACGTAGACAAATATGATAAAGAAGAGGAGCCGGGCGTCTACGAATTAGGCGACGGCACAGTCTCAAGCTCGGCTGAAAAGCAACCTACAGATTATCACAGCTTTTGGGATGCAGGGAACGACGGTTGAACGACCGGCATGCCGGCGAGAGCAGCATTGCATCTTCTTGCTTGAAGCCTCCGGTCAAGACCGGAGTGGACAGCGGAATACCCGCTGATGAAATCGGTTAGCAAAAAGCTGACATTCGAATGCATGATGCTTGAAACCACCATGCGCCCTTTATTGTGGGCCACGATCATGAACTCCTTTGCGTCGCAGCCTTGCTAAGGGCTTGCGGGCGGGAGAGTTCATGAAAGGCGGGGTATCCATTTCGTCAGGTTTGGGCGGGCGGGAGGCCCGCGCCGCGTTGGGTCGGGTCAGAAGGCGGTGGAGATCGTTCCGGTCATGGTGAAGCGTGGCGTGACCATGAAGGAATTGCCGTAGCCGGTGTAGGACGGGCGGCTGGCGTTCCAGACGGTGCTGGTGTCGTTACGGCTGTAGATTGCGCCCATGGCGCCGATGCGTTCGATCGAGCCGGTGAGGTTGGTGAAGTTCAGCTTGAAGGTGGGGGATTTCACGAAGCCGAAGGGCTTGAAGTGGTAGCCGAGGGAGAGCGTGTCGGTCACGTAGCCGGGCATGCGCTGGTCGCCTGCGACGGCGACGTTCTGGGGGCCGGTGTAGTGCACGCTGGCGTTGGAGAAGAAGCCTTTATAGACGTAGGTGAGGCCGAAATTCGCCATGACGTGTGGGGCCATGATGGCCTGTGTGCCGGCGGAATGCAGCATGATGTTCTGGTAGGGGTCGAAGACGTTCGAGTCCTGCGAGGCGTGGAGGTATTCGACCGAGGCGTAGGGGCTGAAGCCGTGGATGGAGCGGCCGGCGATCATGAAGTCGAAGCCGCGCATCTGCTGGTTGCCGATGGAGAACGGCGAATAGTTGTTCATGCCGATGTATTGATCGACGATGCGGTTGGTGACGTTATAGTTGAAGAACGACGCGTCGATCATGAAATACTGGTTGTGGTAGCGCCAGCCGAGTTCTTCCTTGATGGAATACTGGTTTTTCGGAATCGCGACGTCGGTGTAGAGCCAGCCGAGATCGACCTGGCTGGGCTGGCGGTAGTCGCCTTCGACGTTGAGGTAGACCTGGTTCTGGTCGTTGATCTGGTAGCCGATCTGGAGTTGCGGCAGGGGTTCGGTGCGGTTGGCGGACTGGCGACCGAAATAGTCCTTGTTCCAGGTATTGGACATCACGAACTTGAAGCCGCCGTGGATGGTCAGGCGGTCGTTGAGATATTTCGCGGTGTCTTCGATGAACAGGGAATGGATTTCGTAACCGGCGTCCTGTTTATCGTCGTCCGAATAGCGGAAGGCCATGTTGGACGGGTTGGGGGCGCCGCCGCCGGGGAGAGCGTAGCTCTGCGGGTAGGATTGCAGGGTGTAGTTGTTTTCGTACCAGTAGCCCAGCGAGATCGTGTTGTGGCTGTCCGGCTGCCAGTTGAGGCGGGCGGTGGCGCCGACCTGTCGTGTGGCGTTCTGGTCGAAATAATTGATGAGGTTGCGTGTGGCGCCGTTGGCGTCCGTCACCGGGTCGAGGGGTGAGGCGTCGTAGCCGGTGCCGTAGCTGAAATAGGGCTGGAGGTCGAAGGAGAAGTGGTCCGGCAGGGCGATATGGATCGGCGCGGTCAGGAAGACCTGGTTCCAATGATCGTTGTTGTTTTTCCAGTAGTTGGGATTTGCCGGGTCGGCGGAGCGGCCGTAGCCCTGGCCGGTGTGTTTGTAGGCGTAGAATTCCTGCGCCGTCGGGTAGTTGTCGATGACGAAGTTTTCGTTGTTCCAGGAGACGAAGGCCTTGGCGTAGGAGCCGTTCTCCCAGTCTTTCTGCATGCCGAAATCGATGTGTTTGCGGTCGTTGATGCCGGAGCCGATCCAGCTGCGGGTATGGGTATTGGAGAAGGAGAAGAAGCTGCGCACGCCGGTATGGCCGATTTCGCCGGATTCGAGGCGGATGAATTCGCGCGAGAGGTTGTTGGTGCCGTAGGAGAAGTCCACGAGGCCGCCGAATTTCCTGTCCGGCGTGTGGGAGGTTTCCTGCAGGACGCCGGCGGCGGCGGAGATGACGGGCAGGTTGGTGGCGGCGCTGCCGGGGGTGAGGCTGACTTCCTCGAGGTTTTCGGAATCGATGTTTTCGGAGAGGTATTTGGCGGCGGCGGCGGGTGCGCCGTCGAGCAGCAGGCCCATATCGAGATCGGTGAGGCCGCGGGTCTGGATCTGGCCACCTTCCATGCCGTAGGCGTCCGGCTGGGAGACGTTGACGCTGGGCAGGGTCTGGATGAGGTCCAGCGCGTTGCTGGTGGGCGAGCGCATCTCGATATACTGCTTGTCCACCGTCTGCACGGCGCGCGGGGCGGTTTCGATGCGCATCATGCCGCCGCCGCCGTTCAGGGCGCGGCGGGAGGTGACGACGGAGATGGTTTCGGCCTGGCGCGCTTCCATGGCGCGGGGCTTCGCCGGAGCGGCTTTCGGTTGGGCGACCTGCGGTTGGGTGGCCTGTGGTTTGGCCGGGGTTGTCTGGTGGCTGCGGCGATGTTTGGCAGGTGTCGTCGCTGCCAGGGCGTTTGCGCCGGTCATGCCGATCAGACACGAGAGCATGTAGAGCCGTTTTTGACGCAGGGCGCGGCGAACTGCCATGGAAAGAACCTTCAATCAGTAAAACCCGGGGCCGCCCGTGACGGGCGACTTTGTTTATCGGGAAAAACTGACCGTCTCGGCAACAAAAAGACAGATTTGTGACAGCGATCGCCAGTCGCCCGTTGCCAAAAGATCACGTTCGGAACGTTACGCGTCGATATCCAATCCGATATCCAGTGCGGTGACGCTATGGGTGAGCCAGCCGAGCGAGAGGATATCGACGCCGGTCTCGGCGATGGAGCGCGCGGTTTGCGGCGTGATGCCGCCGGAGGCTTCGGCGATGGCGCGGCCGTCGATCATCCTGACGGCGTCGCGCAGGGTTGGGGGTGGCATGTTGTCCAGCAGGTAGGCGTCCGCGCCGCCGGCGTCGAGGGCGTCTCGGAGCTGGTCCAGCGTGTCCACCTCCAGTTCGATCTTCATCAGGTGCCCTGCCCTCTCCCGCGCGCCTTCCAGCGCGGGGCGGACGCCGCCGCAAAGGGCGATGTGGTTGTCCTTGATGAGGATGGCGTCGTCCAGCCGGTAGCGGTGGTTCGAGCCGCCGCCGGCCTTGACGGCGTATTTCTGCAGGGCGCGCATGCCGGGCATGGTCTTGCGCGTGCAGCAGACGCGGGCCTTCGTCCCCTGCACGGCTTCGACGACGGTGTGGGTGGCGGTGGCGATGCCGCTGAGGTGGGAGAGCAGGTTGAGGGCGACGCGCTCGCCGCCGAGCACGGTTTCGGCTCTGGCCTCGATGACGGCGAGTATATCGCCGGGCTGGACGACGTGGCCGTCATTGCGTTCGCTGTGGAAGCGGGCATGGGTGTCCAGCAGCGAGAAGGACAGGCGGGCGGCGCTCATGCCCGCGACGACGCCGTGCTGACGGGCGCAGAAGATGGCGCGCAGGCGTTGGCCGGGCTGGGCGATGGCCTGGGTGGTGGCGTCGCCGCCCGTCCCGAGGTCCTCGAGCAGGCCGGCGCGGACGATGGGTTCCCACATGATGTCCGGCAGGGGGGAGAGATTCATCCGACGCGCTCCAGCGGTTGCGGCATGACATGCGACAGGGTGATCCGGCGGCGCAGCGGGGCCGTTGCGGGATCGGGGAAATCGGTGCGGTGGTGGCTGCCGCGGCTTTCGCGGCGCAGCAGGGCGGCGCGGGCGATCAGCGCGCCGACGAGGGCGTGATCGTCGGTTGCGACCCAGGGTGTCAGGCGGTCGAGCAGGCGGGACAGGCCGGGGGCGTCCCGCAGGATGCCGGCCTCCGCGCTCATCCACACGCCGATATCGCGGGCTGTGTGGTCCGGCGCGGGGCCGGTGGGCATGGCGTGGTCCGTGGCATCGACCGGGGCGAAGCGGTGGCCCGACCAGTCCCGCGCGACGTCGCGGCCGGTCAGGAAGGCTTCGAGCAGCGAATTGCTGGCGAGGCGGTTGGCGCCGTGCAGCCCGGTGCAGGCGGCTTCCCCGCAGGCCCAGAGGCCGTCGATGCTGCTGCGGCCATGAGGGTCCGTCGCGATGCCGCCCATGTGGTAATGGACCGCCGGGCGCACGGGGATGGGTTCGCGGGAAGGGTCGATGCCGGCGGCGCGGCAGGCGGCGTCGATGCCGGGGAAATGGGTGCCGAAATGCGGGCCGAGGGCGGTTCGGGCATCGAGAAAGACGCGGTGCCCGGCGTGCTGGTGGGCGGCCACGGCGCGGGAGACGACATCGCGCGGGGCGAGTTCGTCGGTGAATCGCGCGCCGGTTTCGTCGATCAGCGTGGCGCCGGCGCCGCGCACGGCTTCGCTGATGAGCGGGCGGCGGCCGATGGCGGCGGTGTCCAGCGACGTGGGGTGGAACTGCACGAATTCCATGTCCGCCAGTTCCACGCCGGCGCGGGCGGCGGCGGCGAGGCCGAGGCCGCGATTGCCGCCGGGGCTGGTGGCGGCGGCGTAAAGCGCGCCGGTGCCGCCGCTGGCGATGGCGCAGGCGGTGGTCGGCAGGAAATGATTCAGGCCGTCGTGACGGAGCCAGACGCCGCGCAGTCTGCCGTCCGGGGCGTCGAGGCCGCGCAGGGTGGCGCCTTCCAGCACGACGATGCGGGGGGTGGCGCGCACGCGGTCGATCAGCGCGCGCATGATGGCGGCGCCGCTGCGGTCGTGCGCATGGGCGATGCGCGGATGGGCGTGGGCGGCTTCGAGATGCAGGTCGAGCGTGCCGTCCGGGCGGCGGTCGAAGGCGACGCCCCAGTCCAGCAGGCGCTGGATGGCGGCGGGGCCGTCCTGCGTCATGTGGTGGACGGTCTGCGGATCGCACAGGCCCGCGCCGGCGGCGAGCGTGTCGGCGGCGTGTCGGGCGGGGCTGTCCTGCGGGTCGAGGGCGGCGGCGATGCCGCCTTGCGCCAGGGCGCTGGCGGCATCCTGGCCCAGCGGGCCGGGGCTGAGCAGGACGCATGGGCCATCGTAATGCAGCGCCACCGAAAGCCCGGCGAGGCCCGCGCCGGCGATGACCGGCAACCCGGCGAGGCGGGAGAGGTTCATGGCGTCAGATCGCCAGCATGCGTTCGACGGCGCGCCGGGCCGCGGGAAACAGGTCGGCGGGGATTTCCACCGGCGTCGTCATGGTTTCCAGGGCGTGGCGGATGGCGGGCAGCGTGATGCGCTTCATGTGCGGGCAGAGGTTGCAGGGACGCACGAATTCGGTGTGGGGGTTCTGGGTGGCGAGGTTGTCGCTCATGGAGCATTCCGTCACCAGCAGCACTTTCTTCGGCTGTTCCCGGGCGACGAGATTCTGCATGTCTGCCGTGGAGCCGGAATAATCGGCTTCTGCCACCACTTCCGGCGGGCATTCGGGATGGGCGAGGACGACCACGCCGGGGTGCATGCGGCGGTACTGGCGGACTTCCAGCGGGGTGAATTTTTCGTGCACCTCGCAATGGCCCGGCCAGGTCAGCATCTCGATGCCGGTCTGCTTCTGGATGTTCTTCGCCAGGAATTCGTCCGGGATCATGATGACGCGATCGGTGTTCCATTCGCGTGCCACGGTTTCGACCACGCGTTTGGCGTTGCCGGAGGTGCAGCAGACGTCCGTTTCCGCTTTCACGGCGGCGGAACTGTTCACGTAGGTGATGACGGGCACGCCGGGATAGGTGCGCTTCAGGGCGCGGACGTTCTCGGCGGTGATCGACTCGGCCAGGGAGCAGCCGGCGCGGGAATCCGGGATGAGCACCGTCTTGTGCGGGTTCATCAGCTTGGCGGTTTCGGCCATGAAGTGCACGCCGGCCATGACGATGACCGACGCATCGGTGTTCTGCGCCTCACGCGCCAGGGCGAGACTGTCGCCGCGGATATCGGAAACGCAGTGGAAGATTTCCGGCGTCTGGTAGTTATGCGCGAGGATGACGGCGTTGCGTTCGCGCTTGAGCCGGAGGATGGCCTCGATATCGTCGGCGAAGCGCGTCTCCCAGTCGGCGCGCGTCATGAGACGGGCGAGCGGCGCGAACAACGCGTCACGCGGTGGGATGTGGATCGGCGCGAACTGGTCCATTTTTCCTCCGGTTATGCTCATTTGGAGCATAAGTAGGATATAATGTTTGGTCGCGATAGCAATTGGGATGTGAATCGGATCTGTCAAGCGCACGGTTGCGTGAGTGAAGGTGGTTCGGGAAACGCCATTACGCGGTCATAATCATGTTGCCTGTATGGATTTCATCGACGGGCGGGCGGGTTATGAAAGAAAGTGGCGGACGGCGGAATGCCGGCATCGATATACTGCGTGGGCTGTCGATCCTGATCGTCGTTTGCCACCACATCAGTTTGCGCGTGCCAATCCGGCATACGGCGCTCGCGGATTTTTTGCCCGCGCCGGTGATCCGGATTCTGGGCCGGGGCGGCGGCGATGCCGTGACGATGTTTTTCGTGTTGTCCGGATTTCTGATCGCCACGCGCTGCCATGAGCGGTTCGGGGATTTGCGCTCGATCTCGCCATGGGTATTCCTGCGCCATCGGGCGGCGCGGATTTTGCCGTGTCTTCTGGTGTTGCTGGCCGTGTTGTCGGTGCTGGCGGCAGTGGGGCCTGACTGGTTTCGTTTCAGGCAGCCCGGGCAGTCGGTAGGGGGTGCGGTTTTTTCCGTGCTGACGTGTTCGTTCAACTGGTTCGAGGGGAGAACGACATGGGCGCCGGCCAACTGGGATGTCCTGTGGTCACTTTCCATCGAGGAGGCGTTTTATCTGGCGTTTCCGTGGATCTGTCTCATGCCTTCGCGGGTGCGCATGATATTTCTGGGCGCCTTGATTATTTTCGGCCCGATCGACGATATTTTATTGCGCGGTGCCAATGAGATATGGCGTGAAAAGGCTTATTTTCCCGGTTTCGGGTCGATTGCGGCGGGGGTTGCCGCGGCGTTGCTGGCGCGGCGTCTGACGTTGTCGGTTCGCATGTGCCGGGGTTTTCTCGTGCTGGGCGCGGTCATGGCGCTGCTGGAACTGGGCGACGATGGGGTGATCTGGCGTCATCTCGGCGTCTGGGTTGTCTGGCTGCTGACGTTCGGCGTGGCGCTGATGCTGCTGGGTCTGGATGGCCTTGGCAGGGCGGGACGACGCACGGCGCCGACCGCTGGCACGCACTGGATTCAGGGTTGTGGGCGCCTGAGCTATGAAATTTATCTGACGCATATGTTCATCGTCATGCCGGCGGTGATTTTATTCGGGAAATTCGGCGGTACGGCGGATCGTGCAGGCTGGCTGGTTTATGGGCTGGTTCTGCCGATGGCGTGGCTGCTGGGGGCGGGCGTTGCCGCGATATGGTCCCGCCCGGCAGCACAATGGCTGGATCGCCGGGCGGGAAAGCAGCGCGGGAGCGCGCTTTCTCCCGTCTGAAATAGGGACTGGATTAAATCCGGTAAAACTGAAAATCGTTTCGATATAATTTCTTTATCATGTCCCTGCCCCGGTTTTTCCGGGGCAGGTTTTTTTGGCCGTGTGATGGCCGTGCGTTTTTTACGAACGCGGATCGGGCTTGTTCGCGACCGGCCAGGCGGCCTGTGCGAAAATCTGCCCGTAATTATGGACCTCGGTGATGAAGGTCTGCTCATCCTGAAGGACCAGCTTCACCGTCGGGGCCAATGTGCCGCCGATCCGGTATGTGGCCGGATCCTGCGGATTGGCCGAGCCGGGTTGTGGCAGCGTGTCGATGAAGGACTGCACATAACCCTGCGGATCGACGAAATGGCTGTACGTCTCGAACGGCGCGGAGGACGGATTGCCGAGAACCAGTCCCGAGGCGTTCAGTGGCACGTAAGGCCCGAAAATGCCTTTACGCGAAACGAAACCGTAAATGCCATCCGGCCCCGTGCTGTTGCCGGTAAAGGTTGAATGATGGCTGATCGTGAACAGATAGGTCAGGCCGTTCTGGAACACGACATGCGGGCGTTCGGTCTGGTCGTTGACGCCGAGCGCCGTGACCAGGGCGGGCAGCATCGTCCAGCGCAGGCGGGAGAAATCCCCGCTTTGGTAGGCGCCGTCTTCCAGCCGCGCGATGCCGATGGCCGCGGCACCATATTGCGCGCCGGCCGGCACCGTCGTGGCCGGGGGCACCGGGCCCATCTCCGCCGAGCCGATGGTGAAGTCACCGCGCATGCCCGGGACGTTGCCTTCGAACAGGGCGTAGATCTTGCCGTCCGTCGGGTTCAGGAAAACGTGCGGATCGCGGAAATCCCAGTAGGGATCCTCGCCGATATTGGCATAATTGATGCCGTCCGCCTCAAACATGTCGGTGCAGACATCGAAGCCTTCGAACCATACGCCGGTATCGTCCGCACGGATGGTGCCCTGCGTGTGCGACGGCACTGACTGCGCCGGCGTGCCGTTGACGGAGGTGTAGAACAGATCGACGGTATTGTCGGTCTTGTCGCGCATGACGGCGCAGCCGGACCATTCCCAGTCGCGCTTGTTGGCGCCTTCCGCGATGACGCGGCCGCCGAAGGTCCAGTCCTGACCGTTCCGGCTGTAATAATAGGCGATGTAGGAGAAATTATTGCGATTGTGCCAGCCTTCCGGCGTGTCGCCCGTCGCGGCGCGATCGGCCACGAGGCTGAACATCACATACCAGCCTTTGAACGTGACGGTGTTGCCGCGAATATCGCGCAGCGACCATGTGTCCCATTGCCAGACGTTCGGATTGATGACCGGGAAATTATAATCGATCACCGGCATGGTGGTGGTCGGATCGTCCGTATGAATTTTCATCGCATCGGCGATCGTCCAGCGCGACGTATATTGGCTATTTGCCACAGCTTCGACGGCATTTTTATCGATATCGTTCATGAAGAACTCCAGACATAAAAAAATCCGCCCGGTAAGGGGCGGATTTATTGGTATTCTGTGTAGTGACCTGATATTTAGTTGCTCGCATTGGAGCAGTTCACGGCGCTTATCCGATAAGGCCATTCGTGCCAGAGGCCGGCTTTTGCCGCCCGTTGTTTTTGGCACTATGCCATTCTTATAACAATGCTGCGCGCGGATGCAAGCCTTATTTTCAGAAGGTTCGTTTTTTTGAGGATATCCCGGCATCTTTTTGTCATGAAACCGGATGTCCGAAAGCGGCATTATGGCCTGTCAGCAGAAGGGTGCCGCCATGTCCCACGCGATGCCACAGGATCGGAATGGTGATCCGCAGCCCGAGCAGACACCGGCGCCGTCACGCCCGGACCATCCGGCGGACCCGGATAACGAGACGTTCGACATGCCTTGTGAGGAGATTCCAGCATGACCCGAATGACTGTTTTTGCGAACCGGGAACACGCCACCCGATTGTTTGTTGCGGGCGTGACGCTGGGGGTGCTCGTGATGTCCGGCGGGTGTCATAGTGGCGCGCCGTCCCGGGAACAGCCCAGTGTAGGGCCGGGCGGAATCAATGGTGGCACCGGTCCGGGCAGCACGGCCGAGCCGGGTTATGCGACGCCGCCGATCCATACGCCGCAGCATGGCGAGAACTGAAGGCTGTTCGCTGAATATTCCTGAACCTGTTTTTGCAGGAGGCTCGCGCGAACGCATTTTCGCCGTTCGTGCATAATCGTTATTTTATCGATACGATTGCGCGGCACGTTACGGCTGACAATCGCCTTTTTTGGCATGACGAGAAGCAGAGACCCGTCGTCGTGACGGCATGAATGCTCCTGAAACACCGGTTGGCCAATCCTGTGTATTCGGAATGCGCCTTGCAGAAAGTTGCAGCAAGAATCCTGGGAAAGAGGAGATTTTCTAAAGCGTGAAACACAAAGAATTATAGAACTTGTGCAGACACGTGACGCTGTTGACTCACCACTTCCTGGCGGAAGGAAACGACGCGCCTTGAATGACGTCCCGAAATCGGAGAGCCGTAATTCGCAGATTCTTCAGCTTCATGAAGAGGAGCTGACGGTCGAGCGCGTATCGCACGTGACAGGTGAGGTTCGCGTCTCGATCACGACACAGACACAGGCGCATGAAGTCCGGGAAATTCTTGCGCGGGAGCGTGTCACTGTCGAGAATGTGCCGGTTGGCAGGATTGTCGACGAACTGCCCCGACAACGCCAGGAGGGCGATACGACGATCATTCCCGTTGTTGAGGAAGTCGTCGAGGTGCGGAAGCGTTATCGAATCCTTGAGGAAGTGCATATCAGGCGTGTCGCTGGACACGTCGTGCATGAAGAGTTGATCGATCTTCACCATGAACGCGTGTCCATCCAGCGGAATGGGCAGGACGCCGACGCGTTCGATATGTTTTCAACCAGTCCGGTACAGCAGGAATCAGAAGCCATGAGCAGTGAAACAATCGTTGCTGTTTTTGATGAGCCCACCGCTGCATTACGTGCCATTGAGGCGCTTGAGAGCGCGGGTGTCCCGCGGAATGCCATCCATCATTATGACCGCCATAATGAAGTCGAAGGCGAGAATATCGGCGATGCCGATGTGGAAACGCACCATCAGACCGGTTTCTGGAGTTGGCTGACGGGCAGCGACACCGGTCGCGAGCACCACGCCTTTTACGATCAGACGGTGAAGAGCGGTGGGACTGTCGTCACCGTCGTAACCGACGCGGCGCAGGCGGATCGGATCAACAGCGTCCTGCAGGAACATGGCCCGATTGATCTGGATGAGCGCCATTCCGAATATAGCGCTTCGGGTGTCTATGGCGAGGGCTTGCCGGGCACGGCCACTGGCGATACCGCGAATGCCGATCGCGCGACGCAGGACCATACGTCCAGCGAGCAGGTCATTCCCCTTGCGGAGGAAGAGCTTGAGGTTGGCAAGCGGGACGTGGACCGTGGGACGACGCGGGTGCGGCGTTACACGGTTTCGCGGCCTGTCTCCGAGCAGATCCGCCTGCGCGATGAGTCGATTTCCGTGCTTCGGCGGCCGGTCGAACGTGATCGCGCGGTTGGTGCGGACGCGTTTACGGACCGGGAAATCAGTGCGACGGAAGTTGATGAGGAGGCCGTCGTTCACAAGAGCGCCCATGTCGTGGAGGAGGTCGTGCTGAAAAAGGATGTCAGCCAGCATGACGAAACGATTCAGGATACGGTGCGCCGCGAGGAGATCGAGGTCGATGGCCCGAAAGGGCATGATGTGAGCAAGATAGACGACGGCAGGACCTGATCTCTCGGGCGTTATTGTTTCTTGTGGGAAGTGCCGTGAGGGATTGTCGCGGCACGACCGGCGACGGGTCTGCTCCAGCTTGCCCCAGATAACAGTGATAGAATGCTGGTGTCTGGGTATTTGCCGACGTGGTCGGCGCTAGGGCCTGTTAGGGCTTGAAAGCGCTCGCTTTCTGCATAGCTCTTTGTGATGAACATGATGCAGTCTGTGATTTCCGATGATGCGTGGCGGGTCTGGGAGCCTTTGATCGAGGCGGTGCGGCCCAGGGGTAAAACACCGCCATGCAACTTGCGTCAGACGGTGTCGGCGATCTTCTGGCGTCACCAGAACGGCGCGAAATGGCGATCTATCCCCTCTGAATTCGGCCCCTGGTGGACCGCAGCCCAGCTTTTCATTCGATGGGCAAAACTCGGCGTCTGGGAAGCACTCTTCGAGCGAGCAAAAAACCGGGATCCAGCCCTGGGCATGGTCTTTCTCGATGGCACGGACATCAGGGCGCATCACAAGGCGGCGGGAGCGGCCAAAAAGGGGGATTCCGAAAGAGCCGAAGCAATTGTCAGGCACTTGGTCGCTCGCCGACAGCCCGCATGCGCCACTGCGCTGGGCAGCGGAGATCGCGGCCGGTGTGGCGGTCAAATATCGCAACGATCCGGCGCTGCCGATCACCCAGGTGCTGCTGACCGTCGCGCCGCCATCGCAGGAAAACGACTGGTCCTTCACCGAGCAGGACTCGCTGCTCTATGAAGGACTGTCGGTCTTCGCGGTAGCGGATGACGGGACCGTCTCGGTCCTGCGGCTGACCACCACGTATCAGACCAATCCGGCCGGTATGGCCGATGATTCGTATCTCGACGTCGAGACACTGAATACGCTGGCCTATGTGATCCGCGTCACGCTGACGACGAGCGCCGGCCGCACGAAGGTCGTGCAGGTCCGCCTGCAGATCGCCCAGGGCGTCGCCTCGATGGCGCCGGTCGTGCCGTTGCTTCCGGGCGGCAATTTCATCCCTCCCAACGCCATCGTTCTGCCGAACGGGTCGGTCCTGGTGACTGGTTCCGGGCAGGCTCTGACCATTTGAGGCGCCCATGAGCGGAACACAGCAACAGGTGGTGTCGCCAACGGCGCCCAACGAAATTACAGCGATCACCGAGCTTCAGCCCACCGATACGGTCCTTCTTGTTCGGGGCAATAATGTCTTCCAGATATTGTTCGGTCAGCTGACGGCTGCAGCGCTTCCACTCAGTGGAGGCGAAATTTCGGGCGGCCTGAGCGTTGCCAGCGCGCCGGCGGAGGAAAACGATGTCGTTCGGCTGCAGAATCTGACGCAGGCCCTGTCGACCAGTGGTCTCGCATCCTATGCCTCTAAAGCCCAGACAGCCGCGACGAATGCTGAAAATTCTGCTCAGGGCGCAGCAAACGCGGCCGCTACAGCGGTTTCGGGGCAAAAAGGTGCGCCACTCGGTGTCGTTCCGCTGGATGTCAATGGTGCGGCGATGCTGTCTGGCCAGTCGGTACTTCAGCATGACGCGGCGACCGGTGTTCTTACCCTGAATGTCGCCGGCCTGAAGGTCGCCTTCGGTGTCGGCGACGATCCCGGCGCGTCTGGCCAGATTTGGGCCGCTGACAGCGGCTATCTCCGTTATTCGATTGGACCGGCCACATGAAGCGACAGGTTTCGTTTGCAATTGCGACCGTTGTCGCATTGGCTTTGGGTTCGGCTCATGCCGCGCCGGGCATCCTGGCGCAGGCGACCAGCGCCGCGCAGTCTCTCGGGCGCTATGCGCCGATGAAGCCGCCGGGTGGGCTTGATCTGGCCACACCGCTGGGCGGTGCAACCGGTCCCGCGCTTCAGGCGTTGGTTCAGACGGCGAATAATTCCGCCCAGCTGGATGCGAATCAGAACGTGACGAATCCGCTTCTTTCGACGCAGGCTCAGATCAACGTCAACGGCTCGGCGTATTCGCAGATGGCGTCGGGCGATCTGTCGGCGATCGGCGGCGGATATGACGCGTCGTTCATCGGCGGGATTGCAGCGCAGACCTTGCCGGGCTCCCCTTATGGTTCCGGATATGCGCAGCCCGGTCATCTACAGATCACCGGCAATCCGTCCGGCCCCTTTAACGCCGGCTGCGTGCTCTGCCTTGCGGAAGAGCCGACCGTCCATCCGGGCATGCCGATCTCTGGTCAGGACTTCCGGGGTGGCTTCGTCTCGACGCATGACGCCGTGCAGTTCGAGCAGGTGCCGACGAACGCCATGGCGCGCATGATCCTGGCTGTCGATCACTACACCGCGACAGCCGTCGTGCTGAAAACCGCCCTGACGGCGGCCCAGATCGCACAGATCCATTCGGGCATGTATATCGTCACCAACTCGGTGCCGGGCGGGGCCACGCAGACCGCGATCGGCGATGCCAGCCTGAACGGTGCGCTGCCTTCATTCCAGAACTACGCCGGGAATGTGCAGAGCGTCTCGGCGGACGGCACGACGATCAACGTTTTTGGCTGGGCGCAGGAGCAGCAGCAGGGTGGCGCCGTGCCCAGCACGTCGTCGCTCGATACGGTCTGGGACCCGGCCACGACATCACCGGTCGTCTATCTCGGCATGCCGAACAAGACCTTCGGCCAGAACACTTACCTGCAATATGACGGCAGTCGCGGTGGTCAGGGCGGCAGTGCCGCCACGTCCCTGATCCATCAGATGGAGTGGAACGAGGTCGATGAGATCGTCAACAACACCGCCAGGGACCGGGAGGTCAGCGTCCACGGCCTGACACTGACGACGAACGCGAACAGCCCGACCCAGCTGACGAATGACAGCTACCATCTCTATCTGGCGGGCGGTCAGCAGACCTATATCAGGATGTCCCCGCAATGGTGGTCGGTTCCGATCCGATCCGACCAGATTTTCGTCAACGCCCCGCAAGGTCCGGCGCTGACGGCCGGCGCAACGCAGGTTCTGACCTCGTTCGGGCAGTCCACGAATACCGGCGGCAACACGTGGGCCGCGCATCACATGATCCGGCTGATGGCGTGGAACACGCGAAACGTCGCAGACGATGGGACGAGCTATACCAATATTACGACGAACCTCGGCGTGGGCGTCGACGGCACAGCCAGCACCGTGCCAAGCCAGATACAGGGACACCTTGAGTTTACGCCGGCCGCCAACCCCTACGGGCTGTCAATCTGCTCGAGCGGGCAAAGCGGCGCGACGTGCAGCATCCAGCTCGATAACTATGGCAACCCCAACGTCATCCAGCAACTCAACCTCACAAAAGGCGGCTGGCTTAACTTCGCCGACAAGTACGGCAATGAAGGCGGCTGGATACAGCCGCCGAATGGTTCGGATACGACCGGGGCGACGTCCGTCAACGAGATTGATGTTCACTTCCCGGCAGCCAACGGGTTGCTCAATATCCTTGGCGCCGCGCGCACATACGCGCTTTCGGTAAGCGCGGCCGCGTATAATCCAGCCACGACAAGCGGCTCTACCACGACAGCGGCGTCGGTGTCCGGCCAGGGCACCTACCAGACGTGGAACCAGCTGCACTCCGGTTCAGCCAACACGGAAATCATCAACATCGCTCCGGGCGGTGTCACCGGGGGATTTTCATTCTATGCCGTCAACTCCGGCGCGGACCCCACTACAGCCACGGCCCTTTTAAGCATGTCAGCACAGAACGCGCGTTTCAGCACGGATGTGTTCGTCGGCAACGGCAAGGCGATCCATCTGCCGGATGGGCAAGGTGGCGATGCCTATATCTACAATGCCGGGAACGGCACGGTTGGGATTGGCGGCGGCAAGCTTGGCCTTGGTGCGCAAGCATCTGTAAGCGCCAACGGAACGCAGTGGAGTTTCGCTGGCCCGATCGCCGTGCCGGAAACGGAAGTGTCTGGCCCCCTTCAAACCTTGGCCCAGATCAAGGCCGCCACGCATTACGAGGGCGACGAGGTGTGGTGCCACGATTGCCTCAACAGCGGACAGGCGACCGGCAAAGGAACGGGACGGAAGGTCTGGCGTGACAGCGCCGGAACGTGGCGAACCGGCGATGGCGCGGTAGCCGCGAACTGACATCCAGCCGCCCCACCCGGGCGGCTTTTTTCTGCGCTAAACGATATGTGGTTGCCCTTGAATACCCTGCGCTTCCTTTGCTTGGCGCCATCGATCGAGGCTCTCGCGCAGCGACGTGCCATTCTCGGATGTCTGGCCGGCCATCCCGGGGGCTATTATCTCCGGCCGCGCGTTGTCGAATGTCGAGAGCGCACACCTCAATGGACTCATTGCCCAGGAGGTCTCAGCGCGTCAGACGGAGAATGCGCGTATTCAGGCACCGCACGTTCACACTGGCCAAGGGCAGGCATCCGGTCCGGTCGGTATCGGACACGTGTCGACGCCGAGTGAAGCGGCCTCGACGGCCGAAACGGTGCCGCAGGCGTCATCCACGCCGGTCAAAGCCCCATCAGAGTCAGCGGAGCCAAAAGCGACCGAGGGCGAGAATGCTGCCGCACATGATCCGGATCCGGCGACACAACACCAAGAATAGAGTTTGGGGCCAAGCTTGGGGCCAAAATGATGGCCATTAGCTCAAAGCCTAGTCATATCAATGTGTTATGATTGGGATTATGGTGGAGCCAATCGGAATCGAACCGACGACCTCTTGAATGCCATTCAAGCGCTCTCCCAACTGAGCTATGGCCCCGCCAGATCAAAACGGTTTCCTTGGGGAGAAACCGTGGCGGGGGTATAGCGGGGGCCGGACGTGCTGACAAGCGGCAAAAACCGATTTTTTATGTTGCGAGGATGCCATGTGCGCGCAGGGCCTGGAACAGGGGCAGGCGTGGCAGGCCGAGCACGGCGTCGTAGGTGCCGTCGATGGTGGTGAAAAGCTGGGCGCCGCGGCCTTCCAGACGATAGGCGCCGACGCAGTCGAGGAGTGTGGCGCCTTCCGCTGCCAGATAATTGTCGAGGAAATGTTCGGAGAAGGCGCGCATGGTCATGCGGGGCGTTTCGAGATGGGACCACAGTGGCGTCGAGCCTCGGAAGAGGACGATCGCGGTATGAAGGGCATGCGTGCGGTTGCGCAGTGCGAGCAACTGCCGCCGGGCATGCGGGAGGTCTGTCGGCTTGCCGTAGATTTGTCCGTCGCATGACAGGATCTGGTCGGCGGCGAGGATGATGGGATCAGCGCCATGGTCGCCGTTCACAGCATGGGCGGCCAGGCGCGCCTTGGCGTGGGCCAGTTCGAGCGCCATGCGGCCGGGCGTGGCGCCGCCTTCCGTCAACTGGTCGCGCAGGGCCGCCTCATCGAGGGGCACGGGGTGGGGTCGGACAGTCAGGCCGCTTTCCGTCAGCAACTGGCGTCGAATGGCCGAACCGCTTGCCAGAACGAGAATCGGGTCGTCTTGAGAAGTGTCGGCGGGCATGAATAGTACGACTCCAGTACTTGAGGTGGGTGAAACCCTGTCGATGAGTACCGTCAGTACTGGGGTACATGGGGACAGTACTGCAAGCGGGGACGCGCGGTACCGAGTACTGGGGACGGTACGGAAAACGTCGATGACGGTGGGTTGTACACAGCCTTCCTGGGGATTTTTCGGGATAGAATCGTGGAGCGAGCGGGGGACCGCGATTCGTTGGTTGTACACAGTGTGGGAAAGTCGGGGTACGTTTTCGGAAAGACGGGTACCCCGTCATCCACAGGGCTTATAACCTCCGCAAGGATTTCTTTCTTTATTCTTTCATGGTTAGTGATCGGCCATGGATCGCGAAAACTCTCTTTCGGCGTCGGCGAAAACGGCGTCCAAACCGCTGCTGCGGGTCCTCCAGGGCGAGGCCGTCTGGCCGCCGCCGGTCTGGCTGATGCGCCAGGCCGGGCGGTATCTGCCGGAGTTCCGTGCGTTGCGGGACAAGGCGGATTTCATGACGCGCTGCATGACGCCGGATCTGGCGACCGAGATCACGCTGCAGCCGATCCGGCGTTATGCGATGGATGGGGCCATCCTGTTTTCGGACATTCTGGTTCTTCCGTGGGCGCTGGGGCAGAGTCTGGATTTCGTCGAGGGCACGGGGCCGGTTCTGGAACCGATCCGCGATCGCGCGGCGCTGGCGCGGCTTTCCGCCCAGCGGGTGGCGGAGGCGACGGCGCCGGTGCGCGAGACGTTGCGACGGCTGGCGCAGGCTTTGCCGTCGGCCACGACGCTGCTGGGTTTCGCGGGCAGTCCGTTCACGGTGGCGTGCTACATGGTCGAGGGTGGCGGTTCGCGGGAGTTCGCCGTCACGCGGGATATGGCGCTGAACGATCCGGCGTTGTTCGATGCATTGCTGGATTTGTTGACGGAGACCACGGCGGAGATGCTGATCGGGCAGATCGATGCCGGGGCTGAGGCGGTGATGCTGTTCGACAGCTGGGCGGGGTTGTTGCCGCCATCGCAGTTCCGCAAGCATGTGATCGCGCCGACGCGGCGGATCGTCGAGCGGTTGCATACGGCGCGACCCGGCGTGAAGGTTATTGGTTTTCCGCGTCTGGCGGGAGTGATGGCGGCGGAATATGCGCGGGAGACGGGCGTGGATGCGCTGGCCTGCGACACGGGGGCGGATATGGCCAGGATTGCCGCCGAGGTGCCCGCGACCTTGCCGTTGCAGGGTAATCTCGACCCGCTGATCCTCAAGGCCGGTGGGGAGGCCCTGACGACTGAGGCGCGGGCGATCCGCGATGCCATGCGGGGGCGGCCGCATATTTTCAATCTCGGCCATGGGGTCGTGCCGCCGACGCCGCCGGAGCATGTGGCGGCGCTGGTGGAGACGGTGCGGGATGTTTCGGCATGACGGCGTCGGCGCTTGATGCGGCGGGCGTGCTGCGTCTGGTGATTTTCGATTGCGATGGGGTGCTGATCGACAGTGAGGGTCCGTCCAACCATCTGATTGCCGAACTGGCGCGGGAAGCGGGTCTTTCGATGAGCGGCGCGGAAGCGGAGGCCCGTTTCGCGGGCAAGGCGTTGCCGCAGGTCCAGCGCGAGCTGGAGGCGGAGAGCGGGTGCGATCTGGGGGCGGGCTGGGTCGATGACGTGCAGGACCGGCTGGTGGTGCTGATGCGTCATGCGGCCGAGCCGATCGACGGGGCCGGGGCGATGCTGGCGGGGTTGCGCGATCTGGGCGTGCCGCATCGGGTGGGGTCCAATTCGTCGGTCGATGAAATGGAAGCCAAGTTCGGGCGTGTCGGGTTTGTGGACCATTTTCCCGCGACGCGGGTGCATTCGGCGCGGGACATGGGGCGGCCGAAGCCGGACCCGCATGTGTATCGGCATGCGGCGTCGGTGGAAGGTGTCGCGCCTTCGCAATGCGTGGTGATCGAGGATTCCGACACGGGCGTTGCGGCGGCGCATGATGCGGGGATGGCGTGCGTCCTGTTGCGGGCGGCGGGGCCGTTGCCGCCGCATGTCTGGCCGGGGTTGCGGCGGATAGGCCATCTGGACGAGCTGGTGCCGCTGCTGCGTGATGTTCTGCGGAGTCAGGGGCGATGATGGCGCTTCTGCCGTGGCTGAACTGGCTGAAAGCGTTTCATGTGATGTCGTTCATCGCGTGGATGGCGGCGACGTTCTATCTGCCGCGGCTGTATGTCTATCACTGCCAGACGGCGGTGGGATCGCCGGAGAGCGCGCGGTTCAAGGTGATGGAGCGCAAGCTGTTGCGCGGCATCATGACGCCGGCGGCGATCGGCACGCTGATTTTCGGTGGGTTGCTGGCGGGCATACCGGGGGTGATTGACTGGCATGCGCCCTGGTGGTGGGCGAAGCTGGCGGGTGTTGCGGGGCTGTTTGCCTTCCATGGTGCCTGCGCGCGGTGGCGGCGCGACTTCGAGGCGGATCGCCGGGTGCATCCCGAGCGGTTCTATCGCATTGCCAATGAAGTGCCGACACTGCTGATGGCGCTGATCGTCATCATGATTATCGTGCGGCCCTGGAGCGGCTGACCGGGAATAGATCAGGGCGTGCGTTGGCCCAGCAGCCGCTCGATCGAATGTGCCGTGCCGCGCATGTTCGTTGCGGCGGTGGCGCTGAGCGTGCGCCACATGGTGGGGGCTGCCGCATGATAGACGCCGTCGAGCCAGAGGATCGCATCTTCCTGTTCGGTCGAGCGGGCGATGCAGCGCATGGCTTCGATATCGTTCTTGCAGCGTTGCAGGACGGTGCGGTGGGTCAGGTCGGCCAGCAATGTGCCGAGCAGGATACCGGCCGGTGCTGCCGCGCCGGCCGGTGGCAGGATGAGGCCGGGGGTTGGCGATGTCAGCCCGGCCTGTCGGGCGATGGGTGCGAGCACGTCGGCCACGCTTTCCAGCCCGACCGGAATGATGCCGCGACGCAGCATGTCGGACCAGAGGGCCGGTGCGCCAGAGACGCCAACGATCTCGAGTGGGATGAATGCGGTCCAGGCGCGGCCCGGGATGCCGAATTTCTGGAATGTATCAACGTGGTAATCGCGGATTGTTCCCCAATAAAGACTGTCAGTGCGGTCTTTTGCCTGTGGGGCAAAGCGATGTTCAAAGTCACTTATCATCAACTGATAGCTAATTTGCAGCCAAAGAGCTGGCGATAAAGGGTGTCCCCAGTTTCCTGCGATAAACTCGGCGAAGAAACGCGCAGTTCGTCCCGAGATTAGAGATTGATTGACAACACCCAAGGCCAGTTTGCCATAGGGATCGCCGAAATGGGCCAATGCCCTGTAATAGGCATCTCGGTCTCGCCTGGAATATGCAGTGGACAGCACAGTAAGCAAATCCGTGTCACAACTCATATCGCTCTGCCTTTATGATTGTTTAGCGAGGGTCGCGAATTTCCTTTTGACGTCCGTCATGATGTCGAACCACGAATTGATCCGGTGTCGCGGATAGCCGATATCCAGAAGTAAATGGCCCAATACAAATCGCTCCGAGCATTGGGGTACAATTCCGTCTCTGTCGCAGACCAGGGTTACTTCCGGCAGATTTGAAATCAGAACATAGACATCTTTATTCGGCAGAAAGAATGCAGCTTTGTTATGAATAATCTGCCTGATCCCGTGGCCGGCCGGAATGGGAAGCGAACTGGCTTCCGGGGAAGTCAGGGCAATTGCCATAGGACGATCCAACGGTTCTTTTCTGGGATTGGCGGATGCCACACGTGCAAGAAGGTATCTCGCGAGTTTTTCGTTATTATCGAGGGGATTGCCCAAGGCACCGAGGATGCGCAAGGCATCGTCGTCAAGGCCTCTGGGATCACCGATCCATGAAGGCCATGACACGCGGAGGAGAAATTCGGCGTCCGTGCTGCCTGCTGGTGGGACGATGCCGTCCATGAAGTCATCGGCCGGGATCGATAGCGTGATCTTGTGGCGGGATTTGTCCTGTGGGTCCGACAGGAAATAGGTGACGGGCGCGGAAGATGGTCGGGCCTGATCTGTATCTTTCGCAAAGACGGTTTTCGGCGTGCCGGCAAGTATCAGGAGGGCGAGCATTGCAGAGGGGAGCATCGCTTTGATCATGGTTGCAGGGTTCTGCCTTATGATTGTTTAGCGAAGACCGCGAATTTCTTTTTGACGTCCGTCATGATGTCGAACCACGATCCGACACTGTGCCGAGGAAAGCCGACTTCGAGGACAAGGCGATCCAGATCGAACCGTTCGGCGCATTGCGGCACGACGCCATCCCTGTCGCACGAAAGGGTCATTTCCGGCAGTTTCGACATGACGACATAGACGTCCTTGTTGCTGAGAAAATCAGCCTTGTTATGCACGACCTGCATAATACTGTGACCGGACGGGATAGGTAACGGACCCGTCTTGGGCTGGGCCAGATCGACAGGAATGGGTCGATCTACTGGCGCCTGCCATGGCTTGGTTGTGGCGACATTGACCAGAAGTGTTCTTGCCAGCGTATCGTTACTGTCGCGGGAATTTGCGACGTCCCCAAGGATGCGCAAGGCATCGTCGTCAAGGCCTCTGGGATCACCGATCCATGATGGCCATGATACGCGGAGGAGAAATTCGGCGTCCGTGCTGCCTGCTGGTGGGACGATGCCGTCCATGAAGTCATCGGCCGGGATCGATAGCGTGATCTTGTGGTGGGATTTGTCCTGTGGATCGGACAGGAAATAGGTGACGGGCGCGGAAGATGGTCGGGCGTGATCCGTGTCCTGCGCGAAGACGGTTTTCGGCGCGCCGGCAAGTATCAGGAGGGCGAGCATTGCATAGGGGAGCGTCGCTTTGATCATCACGGCAAGGTGCGGCACGCATGCGCGGGGTGTCAACGACGGTTTTTACAAATGCGCCTGACTATTTCATCAGTAATACTTCCGGAATCTGCGGGAAATTCCCGGCCAAGGCCGGGGAGAATTGAAATTGAGTGGCGTCGACAGGTGGGCAGGCCTTAGTCCTTCGTCGCGCGTGCCAGGCTTTCCGGGGTGATTTCCGCGATCGTGCGGGCGCCGGTCAGGGTCATGGCGACGCGGAGTTCCTTTTCGATCAGGTCCAGCAGGTTCTCCACGCCGGCGCGGCCGTTTGCCGCTAGCGCGTAGATGAAGGCACGGCCCAGCAGGACGGCATCGGCGCCGAGGGCGATCATTCGTGCGATGTCCAGGCCGGAGCGGATGCCGGAATCGGCGAGGATCTTCAGGTCACCCTTCACGGCATCGGCGATCGGCGGCAGGGCGCGGCAACTGGACAGGACGCCGTCGAGCTGGCGACCGCCGTGGTTGGAGACGACGATCCCGTCCGCGCCGAAGCGCACGGCGTCACGCGCATCGTCCGGATCGAGGATGCCCTTGATAATCATCGGTCCTTTCCAGACATCGCGGATCCATTCGAGGTCCTTCCAGCTGATCGACGGGTCGAAGTTGTTGGCCAGCCAGCCGATATAGTCTTCCAGCTTCGTCGGGTGGCCGCGATAGGCGGAGATGTTGCCCAGATCGTGCGGCCGTCCCCGGAGTCCGACGTCCCAGGCCCAGCGGGGGTGGGTGAGCGCCTGAAGATAGCGGCGCAGGGGTGCGTGCGGGCCGGACATGCCGGAATGGGCGTCGCGGTAGCGTGCGCCGGGTGTGGGCATGTCCACGGTGAAGACCAGCGTGTTGATGCCGGCTGCCTGCGCGCGCTCCAGTGCATTGCGCATGAAGCCGCGGTCTTTCAGCACGTAAAGCTGGAACCAGATCGGCACGGGGCTGCGTTTCTGCACTTCCTCGATCGGGCAGACCGAGACGGTGGAGAGTGTGAAGGGGATGCCCTTGCGCGCGGCCGCGCGGGCCGCCTGCACTTCGCCGCGTCGGGCATACATGCCGGTCAGGCCCACGGGGGCCAGGATGGCCGGGATCAACAGCCTGCGACCGAAGAGTTCGGTCTCGGTGCTCAGCCCGTCCACGTTGCGCAGGATGCGCTGGCGCAGGGCCAGGTCCGCCAGATCGGCGACGTTGCGGCGCAACGTGTGTTCGGCATAGGCGCCGCCGTCGATGTAGTGGAAGAGGAAGGGCGGGAGTTTTCGGCGGGCGGCTTCGCGATAATCCGTCGTCGCAGAGATAATCATCGGGACTGGGAGCCTCAAATCCATGGGAATGTGCCGGGCTCGACCGTCCGGCGAAGGGCAAGGTGCGCCGATCGTCGGACAGGGTCTAATATATGGTAGAAGCCCGTTCCATATGTTTGCCGTATGGATTGCGATCGGACGTCTTGCAGGACGGGGCGTTTCCGGCGCGCCGCCCTGTTTTCAGGCGTTGACGGTCGCAAAAACGTGTTTGCGGCGGGTCGGGTTATTTAAGGGATGGCAGTCGTCAGGAAACGTCAGTCGAATGTGCGCTGCGTCAGTTGCGCGCAGAGTTCGGCGCGGTGATCGCGGTCCAGTGTGTTGACGTTGAACGGGTTGCCCGTGTGCTGGAGCAGCCCCTGCCCGCCCAGCGAGTAATAGGGATCGGTCCTGACGTCCGCGCGTGCTGCGAGCTTGCGGCCGACGACGCGTGCTGTCGTGCCGCCTGCCAGATGGTTGCTGACGCAATAGGCCATCATGCCCGCGACGTTGCCCGGTCCGGCATGATCGATCGCGGGCAGGCCGAATTGGTCGAGCGTATCGGGTGTCTGCGCCGTGTCGATCATCTGGAAGCGTGGAACGGATTGCGTGCCGACGGTGGGGGTCGATGCCGGGTTGACGAGGCCCGGCTTGAGCAGGTCCTGGGCATGCGCGCCCATGGTCGGGGCAAGCGCGAGGGTGGCGAGGACGGCGAAGCGACGGGCGATCATGGGAGGGCCTTTCATGGGGATGGACGGGGCGGTGCCGGAGGGTCAGTAACCCGAACCGGCGATGAGGGCGGTGACGATGGCGCGCCATTCGTCGTCCAGGCTGCCGTGGTGCATGGTGCGGCGTGCGCGCCGGTACCAGTAGCGGGCATTGGCGTTGTCGCCTTCCCGGCGGTGGAGCCAGGCGTGGACCCAGTCGGAATCCGGCTCGCCCTCATGGGCCTGGACGATCTCGTGCGCTTCCGTCCAGTCGTTCTTGCCTGCCCACCAGAGCGCGCGCAGGCCGTGGCCGATATGCTCGGGCGGCACGTTATGGTCGAGCGTGTCGAGATAGGTCGATAGCGTCAGGGTCACGAAGCTTTCTCCCAGTCGTAGGAGACGCCGGTCAGTCGTTCCGAGGCGTCCCACAGGCGTTTCGCGAGGCCGGGATCCGATGCGTCGGGTGGAATCGGCGCCGGTCCGGGCGGTCCGCGCCGTTCTCCCCGGCCCTGGGGGCCATAGTAACCACCATCCAGCGCGTTCGGGGAGAGGGCTGCGTAAAGCAGCGGCTCCGCGCCGTGGGCGACATCCTGGCCGAGGGTACGGAAGACCGCGCTGCCGACTGTTTTCTGGACCGTGCGCAGGATCTGCTGCGCCCTTCCCTTGCCGCTGCCCAGGGCGGCGCTGTTGGCGATGATGTCGCTCATGGCCCAGCCGGGATGTGCCGCGCGGGAGTGGATCCGGCCGCCATGGGCGCGGGCGCGGCGGTCGAGTTCCAGCGCGAAGGAGAGGTTGGCGAGTTTGCTTTGGCGGTAGCGGCCGAAGGCGGAATAATGGCGCTGGGCGTTGAGATCGTCGAAAGGCAGCTTGCCTTTCCATGCCGCGAGGGAGGCGACGGTCACGACGAGGCCGTGGCCCTGCGTCAGGCGTGTCAATAGCTGGCCTGTCAGGGCGAAATGGCCCAGATGGTTGGTGCCGAACTGGAGTTCGAAGCCGTCTTTGGTTGCCAGACGTCGTGCCGGGCCCATGACGCCGGCGTTGTTGATGAGGATATCGACCTGCGGGGCCTTGTCGTTCAGGGAGCGGACGAAGGCCGCGACGGAGGCGAGCGAGGCGAGATCCAGCGGCAGGAACTGCACGTCCGCGTTCGGCACCAGGGCGCGGAGGCGATGCAGCGCGGCTTCGCCCTTGGTGGGATTTCGGCCGGTCAGGATCGTGCGCGCGCCGCGCTCGGCCAGTCCTCGGGCGGTCTCGAAGCCCAGCCCGCCGGTGGCGCCGGTGATGACGGCGACCTGTTCTTCGAGGCGCGGCATCCTGTCGAGGCGCCAGGCGTTTTTCGTGGTCATGACGAGGCCTTTTTCCTGCGGTTCCAGCCGCCACCGTGTTCCTCCTGTTCCGCGTCGCGAAGGGCTTCCTCGGTCAGGCGCTTTTCGTTGCGCTTGAGGAAGACCAGGGCGATGCCGAGGGCGATGGTGACGATCGTCCCGACGCCGATCGCCAGGGGGCCGGACAGCCTGAGGATTTCGTGGCCCAGGAGATAGGCCCCGATCGCGTAGCCGCCGGCCCAGGCGATGCCGCCGAGCGCGTTGTGCCAGAGAAACGATCCCCAGGGCATTCGGTTCGCGCCGGCCAGCAGGGCGACGAACACGCGCAGCACGGCGACGAAGCGGCCGACGAAGACGACGAGGCCGCCGTGGCGTTTGAAGAGATAGCGGCCGAGTGTCAGGCGGTCTTCCGTCAGGCCGACTTTCTTGCCGTAATGTTGCAGCAGGCGGTAGCCAACGGCGCGGCCGATCAGGTAGCCGAAATTGTCGCCCATGATCGCGCCGGTGACGGCGGCCACGACGATCCAGCGGATTTCCATGTGATGGGTGCTGGCGGCGTAGAGCGATGAGCCGATGATGATGCTTTCGGCGGGGAGTGGCAGTCCCATGCTTTCGAACATAACCACGATGCCGATGACGCCGTAGCCGTATTCGTTGAGCAGGTGTTGCAGGAAGTGCAGCAGCGTCGGGATCCTCGCCTGATGGGTGAACGTGAAAAGCAACCCAGCCTGACCGGAAGTCAAGACGCCTCGCCAAGAAGACATTTCATGTTTATTTTGAAGGTTATGTCCGATCCTGCCCGTTCTTCGTCCCGTTCCGCCGGCTTCTGGTCTTCCTGGGTCACGCCGGAACTCGTTGCCGGGCGCACCATTGGCCTGTCCGATCTACAGGTTGCGGGAGACCGCGTGTACTGGCTGGAAACGCGGCCGCAGGAAGGGCGGGTGATGCTCGTCTCCTGCGATGCGGGAGTGGAAGGGCGGCCGCGTGACGAGCTTCCGCCAGCCCGTGACGTGGGGTCGAGCGTGCATGAATATGGCGGTGGCGGCTATGCGGTCGCGCCGGATGGGCGCCTCGTCATCAGCGATCGGCGGGAAAACGGCGTCTGGCTGCGCGATGGCGATGGCTCGTGGCATCGGCTTGGTGGCGCGTCGGGCAGCCGCTATGCGGATTTCGCTTTCGATCCGGCGGGTGACGGCGTCTTTTGTGTATGTGAGGCGCATGACGGGCCGGGTGAGCCGGTGGCGTCGGTCATGTGGTTCGGTCATGACGGGGTGGCGCGGGTGCTGGCATCGGGCGCGGATTTCTATGCCGCGCCGCGTCCCTCTCCCGATGGCGGATTTCTTGCATGGATCGAGTGGGACCATCCGGACATGCCGTGGGACGCCACGCGATTGCGGCTGGCATCGCTGGCCCGTCCGGGTGACGGCCTGAGACTGGCCGAGGCGCGCTGCCTGATGGCGGATGTGCCGGCATCCAGCATTGTCGAGCCGGTCTGGACGCCGGATGGCGGGCTGCTGGCCAATTCGGACGCGCTGGGTGGCTGGCGTCCGGTCCGTTTCGATCGTCGGGATGACTGGCGGGGAGAATGGCTGCCCGACCCGCGTGCCGAGGTCGGTCTGCCGCACTGGATTTTCGGCCAGAGGACGCTGGCGCCCCTGCCCGATGGTCGCCTGCTCGCGCTGGGCATTCGCGATGGCCTGAACAATGTGCTGCTGCTGGAGGATGGTGTCTGGCGCGATGTGGCGCTGGGCGCGCCGGTATGGTGTCCGTTGCCGGTCGGCCATGATTTCGCGTGGATCGACGCGCCGCCGGATCGGCCTTCGGCTGTGGCGGTCGGGCGACCGGGGATGCCGTTGCGCCGGGTGCGCGCGGCGCTCGCCCTGCCGGATGGTGTCGTGGCGGCGGATATCGCCGTGCCCTCGCCCCTGGTCTTTCCGACGGCCGGTGGCATGCGGGCTCATGCGCTGTTCTATCGTCCGGCCAGCGCCAACGCCTCGCTGGCGCCGGATGAGAAGCCGCCGCTGGTGGTCATGGCGCATGGTGGCCCGACCGGGCGCGCCAATCCGGCCTTCTCCTTCAAGGTCCAGTGGTGGACGTCGCGCGGTTTTGCCGTGCTGGATGTGAACTATCGGGGTTCGACGGGGTTCGGACGGGCCTATCGGCAGGCGCTGGATGGTGCGTGGGGCGTGGCGGATGTGGAGGATTGCCTGCATGCCGTTGCCTATGTGCTGGAGGAAGGTTGGGCCGATCCGGCGCGCGTCGTCATTCGTGGCAGCAGTGCCGGGGGGCTGACGGTGCTGCAATGTCTGGCGCGATCCCGGCTCTTCGCGGCGGGGACGTCGCTTTATGGCGTGACGGATCTGCGGGCGCTGGCGCAGGAGACGCACAAGTTCGAGGCGCGATATCTGGACCGGTTGATCGGTCCCTATCCGGGCGCGGAGGCTGTTTATCTCGCGCGGTCGCCGGTGACGCATGCCGGTGGCATTTCGGCGCCCGTCCTGTTCCTGCACGGCGATCAGGACCGGGTGGTGCCGCTCGGGCAGGCGGAACAGATGGTTGCGTTACTGCTCGGGCAGGGCAACCGGGCGGAGATGCATGTCTATCCGGAGGAAGGGCATGGTTTTCGCCAACAGGCGACGTTGATGGACAGTTTCGAGCGCGAGGCTGCTTTCTACCGGGATATCTTCACAGCCGCCGGATAACGCGGAAGGCGGTCAGCACGGCCATGGTGCCGATGATGACGACGCCGAGGGACTGGCCGTAGAGGATGCCGATCGGCCCGTAATGCGCGCCGATCCAGACGAAAGGGATCGTCCCGAAGGTCGCGCGCCCCCAGTTGAAGCCGGTGGAATAGAGCGGGTGGCCGAGATTGTTGAAGGCCGTGTTGGCGACGAACAGCAGGCCGATGAAGAAGTAGCTTGCCACCAACCAGCAGCAGAACAGGCGCACGATGTCCGCGCCGACGCCGTGGATGCCGAAAAGCTGGATGACCGTGTTGTGGAACACGGCGAGTACGGCCCATGTGGTCAGCACGCAGAGCGCCGTCAGCTTCAGTGCCGCGCCGAGCGTTTCGCGCACGCGGTGGGGCAGGCCGGCGCCGAGATTCTGCGACATGATCGGCCCGACGGAGCCGGTCAGCGCGAAGACCAGGGCGAAGGCCACCGGCACGATGCGGTCGATCGTGGCCTGGCCGGAGATGGCGTTCAGGCCGAAGCGGGACATGAAATGCGTGGTGAACAGGGTGCCGATCGGCGTGGCGAGGTTCGTTGCGATGGCTGGCAGCGCGACCTTGCCGATGCGCCGGGTAGCGGGGCGGATGGCGCGCCGTCTGGGCCGTTCGAGCATGTGATGGCCGCGCAGGCTGACGAAACCGGCGACGATGACGGCGGAGCGGGACAGCAGGGTCGAGATCGCCGCGCCGGTGAGCGCCCAGTGCAGCACGAAGATCATGATCGGGTCGAGAATGGCGGAGGCGATCGCGCCGACCAGCGTGACCTGCATGGCGCGCCGCGCATCGCCGACCGAGCGCAGCAGGGCGGACTGCGCCATGCCCATGCAGACGAGCGGCAGGGCTGGGGCGACGATATGCAGGAAATGCGCGGCCTGCGCGCGTGCCTCGCCAGTGGCACCGAGCAGGCCAAGCAGCCAGTCGGCGAGCAATGCGGTGGTCATGCCCAGCACCAGCGCCGTGCCGAACATGACGACGAGGAAGGCTGACGCCAGCCGCCGGGCGCGGCGGGCCTGGCGTGCGCCGATCAGCCGGCCCGTGACGGCGCCGAGGCCGATGGTCATGCCGATGGAGACGGCGATCTGGACGTAACCGATGGCGCCGGCGAAGCCGATGGCCGCTGTCAGCGCCGGATCGCGCAGGCGCGAGATGTAGTAGAAATTCAGCAGGTCGACGGCGAAGACCGCCATCATGCCGATGGCGCCCGTGCCGGCCATGACCGCGACGTGGCGCATGATGCTGCCGGTGACGAAACGCGCCGGCCGGGTGGCGCGCCGGTCGATTTCCGGGGCGGGTTCGGTCGGTCGGGTCGAGAGAGTCGTGGACTGGGACATGTTTGTCTGATTTTGCACCGGACGGCGCGTCGGGGAAATGCCTGATTTCAGGAAAAAACGACGACGCACCGGATTTATCGATCGTCTAAATCATTTGTTAACGCCTGGCCGGCAAGAATACGTTTCGGGCGGTCTCGCGCCCTATGGATGAGCACCATAAGGCAGGGATATTTGGACGATGTCTATTTTCGGTTCGGTGACGACGGCGGTCAGTGGTCTGAATGCGCAGTCCAAGGCATTCAGCAATCTGAGCAACAATATCGCCAACAGCCAGACCGTCGGATACAAGGCGACATCGACCTCGTTTCAGGATTACGTCACGGGCGAACAGGATTTTTCCTCGGCGATCGGTGGCAACGACACCGTGCAGGCCAATACCGACCAGCATAACGACATGCAGGGTACTGTCAGCGCGAGCACGAACAGCCTGGCGCTCGCTATTTCGGGCAATGGCTTCTTCAATGTTCAGGAGGTGAGCGGAAACGCCAACAGCGCGACGCCGGGTTTCGATACGCAGCAGTATTACACGCGGAATGGCGATTTTTCGCAGAACGCGCAGGGATATCTGGTCAACACATCCGGTGCGTTTCTCGACGGATACCAGGTCGATGCACAGGGGCAGATGAGCACCAGGCTGGCGCCGATCCAGATCAGGGACGTGGCGTTCAGGCCCACGCAGAGTACGACGATGACGCTCAGCGGCGCGATCGGCGCACTGGGAAAAACCGGCCAGACCAACACGTCACAGGCGACGGCCTATGATGGCAACGGCCATGCCCAGCCGGTCACGCTCAACTGGACGCAGAATGCGACGGACGCCCAGACCGGCGCCCAGCAGTGGACGGTCAGCAATGCGGCCAATCCTGCCGATGCCACGACGGTGCGCTTCGACAGCAGTGGCAAGCTGCTGGCCGTCGGCGATACGACCGGCAGCGGCGAGACAGGAAGCTTTTCGTTCAAGGGATCGCCGCAGGACATGACGGTCGATCTCGGGACGATCGGTGGCGATGCGGGCGTGACGCTGGCGGGTGTGGGCGGGAATGTCCAGAATGGCCTGCCGATGACGACGGACAGCGTGACCTCCGGCAATTATCAGGGGCTGGCCATGCGTTCGGATGGATCGATCATGGCCACCTTCGATAATGGACAGTCGCAGCTTGTCGGCAAGATTCCCCTGGCCACCTTCGCCAACGTCAATGGGCTCTCGCCGCAGGACGGGCAGAATTACGTCGCGACGGCCGCCTCCGGTGCCGCGACGCAGAACGCGGTTGGCGTGGGGGGAGCCGGCGCGCTCGATACGGGGTCGGTCGAAGGCTCGACGACCGATCTGACGAACGACCTATCGCAACTGATCGTGGCGCAGCAGGCCTATGGCGCGAACACGAAGGTCGTCACCACGGCGGACCAGTTGATGCAGACCACGATTGCGATGATCCAGTAATCCTGAGAGCGGCGGTGGCGAAACCACGATGAGTCTTTCCGCATCCCTTTCCATTGCCACCAGCGGCCTGAATGCGGCGCAGTATGCGATGAACGTGGCGTCGCAGAATGTCGCGAACGCTGGCACCAGCGGCTACGCGGCAGAAACGGCCAATGTTCGCGCGCGCGATACGAATGGTGTCGGTAGTGGCGTTAATGCCGGTCCGACGACGCTTGCGACCGATGCGCCATTGCAGAAGGCATTGCTGACGCAGAATGCCGAGACGGCATCGCTCTCCGCGCAGAACGCGGCGTTATCCGCCGTGAGTGCCGTTCAGGGTTCCACCACGGCGGCGGCGGGCAGCAGCGGTACCTTACCGGATCAACTCGGCAACGTTCAGTCCGCGATGATCGCGTTGGTGGCCACGCCGGATAGCGCCACGGCGCAGCAGAACGTCGTGGCGGCGGCGGGAAATCTCGTTTCGACCGTTCATACGCTGGCGGACACGTATCAGCAGCAGCGGCAGAATGCGCAGGATGCGATCGTCGGGAGTGTCGGGTCGATCAACACCAGCCTGACGACGATCGGCACGCTGTCGACGCAGATCATGCGCTTGCAGTCGCAGGGCGTCAGCACGGCCGATCTGGAGAACCAGCGCAACACGGTGGTGACGGATCTGTCGAACCAGCTATCGATCTCGACGCAGGTGGTGTCGAACGGGGACATGAGCGTCAGGACGGCCGATGGTCTTCTGTTGCCGACGCATGACATCGATGGCACGACGAACGGTGCGATTTCCAGTCAATGGCCGCTTTCCACGTCGGCGGCCACGGTGACGGTCGGGGCCGCCTATCCGGGGACGTCGGCGGCGAATGCCCTGCCGGCGGTCACATTGGTCGGGCGGGATGTCACGAGTCTGATGCGGGGCGGCACGCTTGGCGGCAATATCGCCCTGCGGGATACGACCTTGCCGACCATGCAGGCGCAGCTGGACTCGTTTTCCTACACCCTGGCGTCACGGTTTCAGCAGCAGGGGATAGGTCTTTTCAGTGGGTCCAATGGCTCGCTGCCCTCCGCCGCTGGCGATGCAACGGCGCCCGATGGGACCGTGGGTTTCGCGCAGGATCTACAGGTCAGCCGGGGTTATGCCGGTAATGCCAGTGCGCTGGTCAACGGCTCGAAGGGCGACACGACGGCGCTCCAGAACGTTCTGGATGGCGGTTTCGCCGGGGGGCAGGTTTCGGCGCCCGTCTCCGGGCTTGGCATCAACGGCAATCTGGCTATCGGCTACGATGGGGCGCAGGGGCTTGTGGCGCTTTCGACGAGCATGACCGCGGCGCAGGCTTCGGTCATCAGCGATGTTTCCGGCAATCTGGACACGGCACAGGCGACGCAGACAAGCCTGAGCGGGAAGCTCGGCAGCGCGACGGGTGTTTCGATCGATCGCGAAATGGCGAATATCGTGACGCTGCAAAATGCCTATACAGCAAACGCCAAGGTTGTTTCGGCCGTGCAGTCGATGTTCCAGTCCCTGCTCAACGCGATCGGAGGCTGAGGGTGAGTGGCGTCATTTCGGCCTATGGCCAGCAGACGGCATCGTTGTTTCTGGATCGTGCCGTTACGACGCTGGCGTCTCGCCAGCAGGCGTTGCAGACGCAAGCCAGCACGGGTGTTCGATCGGATTCCTATGCGGGGCTCGATACTGGGCGTATGCAGGCCTTGTCCCTGCAACCGGCGCTGACGCAGATCAGGAGTTGGAGCGGCAACGTGACCACGGCGCAGAATCGCCTGTCGGTAACGCAGAACGCTTTAACGCAGATCGGCACGCTGGGTGACCAACTGACGACATCGCTGGCTGGGCTGTCCGGTCATCCGGACAAGGCAACGGTCGATGCTGCGGCCTTGCAGGCCCGGCAGGCGCTGCAATCGCTTGGCGGCCTGCTCAATGCGCAATCCGGCGATACCTATGTGTTCGCAGGACAAGGCGGCAATACGGCGCCGGTTACCACGACGGATTTATCGGAGAGCGATCTGGCGCATCGTATCGCCGTGGCCGTGCGGCAGGACGGCAGTGGGGATGCGGCGGGCATCCTGTCGTCGACCTTGACGATGGCGGGCGCGACGGCTGCCGGATCGCCGTTCTCCGCAGGACTTTCCGTCTCGCCGCAGCAGGCCGCGGGTCAGGCCTACAAGACTGCCATCGGGCGGGGCGAGGTCGTGACGGCGGGTATGACGGCGACCCAGGGGCAGGTCGCCAGCGACACCTCCACGGGATCACCGATGCGTGATCTGATGCGCAATCTGATGGTGGTGGCGTCCCTGAACGACGCGTCTGTCGGGACATCGGCGTATCAGGGTCTGATACAGGGGCTGGCGTCGTCCAACCAGACCGTGACGTCGGGGTTATCCGACGTGGCCGGGCAGCTTGGTATTGCGCAGGACACGCTGACTTTTCAGTCCAGTAGCCTCGATCAGATGACAACAGCGCTCACCGCGCAACTGGGCGACAGCAAGGATGCCGATCTTGCCGCGGTTTCAACACAGCTTACGCAGACGCAGAACCAGCTTGAGGCGTCCTACAGTATCATTGCCAATATGAAAGGAATGACGCTGGCGAGTTACCTGTAGTTTCCCGACCGTCAGGCGGAAACCGCCTGCTGTGCCGCGCCTTATAGATTTTGCAACAAAGTCTTCCAGGGAGCGCCATATGACGAACGCGGCAGAGCCGACGCGATGGGAGAAACTTCCGTTTTCCGACGCGCCGCCGGTGGCGCGGACGCATGCCCGGGCGGTGTCGCTTGGGGCGGTCGAGCCGACGCAGGACATGCGTGTGCTGGTGGTCTTCAGGCCGCAAACGCCTTTTTCCCTGCCGTGTCAGGCATTGTCGCGCGCCGCGTATCGGCAGAAACACAGCACATCCGATGCGGTGATATCTCGTCTGCGCACGCATGCCGAGACGTGCGGCCTGACGGTCGAGCGGGCGGACCCGGCGGCGCACCTGTTGATCCTGCGCGGCACCTGCCAGCATGCTGTTGCGGCGTTCCGGCCCGCGGGCCTCGGGCTTTATCGCGCGGGAGATCGGGAATTCATCGGGCGCGAAGGGGGCTTATCCGTGCCGGAAGGCATGGCGGGCGATATCGTGGCAGTTATGGGGTTCGACCATCGACCGGTGGCGCGTCCGCATTACCGGCGTGCCGCAAGCCCGAATGCCGCATCGACCAGCTATACCCCGCCGCAGGTCGCGGCGCGTTACGGATTCACGTCGGAGCCGGGCACTGGACAGACCATCGGTCTGATCGAACTGGGGGGCGGCTATGACGCGACGCAGATGGCGGATTATTTTCATCAGCTTGGGGTCGATCGCACCGGCAGGTTGGCATCGGTTTCCGTGGGGGGTGCCGGCAATGCGCCGGGTGATCCCAATGGCGCGGATGGTGAGGTGCAACTGGATATCGAGGTGGCGGGATCGGTCGCGCCCGGGGCGGATCTTGCAGTGTATTTCGCCTCGAATCAGGGAAGCGGCTTTTACGAAGCTGTGTCGACGGCAATCCACGATCAGACGAATGCGCCCGATGTCATTTCCATCAGTTGGGGTGGCCCGGAGAGCGGCTGGTCGGCGCAGGACATGAATGCGATGGATCAGGCGTTCCAGAGTGCGGCGACGTTGGGCATCTCGGTTTGTGCGGCTTCAGGCGATAGCGGCGCGGATGATGGAACGAGCAGCAAGGTCGTGGATTTTCCCGCTTCCAGTCCGCATGTGCTGGGATGCGGTGGCACTTCCTTGCCGAAATCCGGTCCGGAGGTCGTCTGGAACGACGGTGCGCATGGTGGTGCGAGTGGCGGGGGCTATAGCGGGCATTTCGCAAAGCCGTCCTGGCAGACCGCCAACAGGAACAGCATGCGTGGCGTGCCGGACGTTGCGGGCAATGCCGATCCCGAGACCGGCTATCAGGTGGTGATCGACGGGCAATCGAGTGTGATCGGTGGCACCAGCGCCGTTGCGCCGCTTTGGGCGGCGTTGATCGCCAAGGCCAACCAGCAGGGTACCAAGGCCGGTCTTCCCGGGGCAGTTCTTTATCGGCGTGCTGTCGATTTCAACGACATCACCAAGGGCAACAATAATGGCTATAGCGCCACGACGGGATGGGACCCGGTGACCGGGTTGGGATCGCCGAAAGGGGCGGCGATCGTCCGTTTACTGGGCGGCAATCACGCCGAAACATGACCTTGGGCGGTTGAAGGCCGGCGGGTCGGCGGCAGTGCGGTCAGGAAGGGGATGTTGCCGTTTCGTAGCGGCGATAGACCCATGTGGCATCCTCGTGGCGGTCGACGGCGTCCAGAACGCGTTGGTGGTGGGGTGAACGCGCGCAGACCGGGTCTGTGGCGGCCGCGTTTCCCGTCAGCGCCAGGGCCTGACAACGGCATCCGCCCCAGTCGACCTCGCGCTGGTCGCATGTGCGACAGGGCGCGGGCATCCAGTCCGTGCCGCGGAACAGGTTGAACAGCGGGGCATCGTTCCAGATGGTGGCCAGGGACTGATCGCGAACGTTCGGGAATGCCACATCGGGGATAGTCTCGGCGGCGTGGCAGGGCAGCACGCGACCGGATGGCGAGATGTTGACGAAACGCTGGCCCCAGCCGCCCATGCAGGGTTTGGGCTGGTCGGCGTGGTAGTCCGGCGTGACATAATCGATGGCGAGGGCGTGGCCGTAATGCGCGCGGGCGGCGTCGACGGTGCGGGTGGCTTCTTCCAGCTGTGTGCGCGACGGCATGAGCGCATCGCGGTTGCGCAGGCCCCAGCCGTAATATTGCGTATGGGCGATCTCCACGCGACCGGCGCCGAAATCATGTGCCCAGTCGATCATGGCGCGGATGCGGGCGACGTTATGGCGATGCACGACGAAATTCAGGGTCAGTGGCATGCCTTCGGCCTGAAGCAGGCGGACGGCTTCCAGTTTTTTCGCCTGGGCGCCACGCAGGCCGCCGATGGCCTCCGCGCCTTGCGTTTCGACATCCTGGAAGGAGAGCTGGACGTGGTCCAGCCCGGCATCGCTCAGCACCCGCAGGCGGGCGGCGTCCAGCATGACGCCCGATGTGATGAGGTTCGTGTAGAGATCCAGCTTGCGGGCGTGGGCGACCAGTTCCGGAAGGTCGGGCCGTGCCATCGGTTCGCCGCCGGAGAAATGCACCTGCAAGACGCCGAGTGCCGCGGCTTCGTCCAGCACGCGTCGCCATGTCGCCGTGTCGAGTTCCGCGTTGCGGCGTTCCAGATCGACGGGATTCGAGCAGTAGGGGCAGGCCAGCGGGCAGCGGTGGGTGAGTTCCGCCAGCAGGCTCATCGGCGGCGGGGCGTTGGTCATGCGATCAGCACGCGTTTGTCGGTGAGGTCGGCGAGCAGGGTCAGGACATCGCGTTCGATGGTCTCACGCGGGGCCTGATAGACCCTGGCGAGATCGTCGACGATGGTGGCGATGGAGCGTTCGCCATCGACCCGTTGCAGGACGGCGGCGGCGATCGGATCGGCGACGAAGGCCTTTTCCGGTGCCTGGATCAGCCAGACATCGCGCGTTGTATCGTGACGCAGACGATGGCCGCGCGTGAAACGTGGCGTTGCGTTTGCGTCGAGCGTCATGATGCGAAGGCTTCCGGCGTTTCCCGACCGCGGAACACGCCCGGTGGCGGATGGCCTTCCATATAGGCGTGTTGCAGGGCATCGAGCATCGACCACAGGACCGCGCATTTGAATTCGAGTGCGCCGATCACCTCGGCCTGTCGTTCGGCCGTGCGGGCATGTTCGCGGACATAGGCCAGGGCGAAATCGGAGTCGCGCGGGGCCTGGGTCAGGCGCGGGGTGAAATAGGCGAGTGTCTTTTCCGAGATGAAGTCGTAGTGGCGCAACATGCCCGAGACGCGTTCGCTGATAATGGTGGGTGAGAACAGTTCCGTCAGGGAGGAGGCGATGGCGGCCAGAATCGAGCGTTCGCGGACGAAATGCACATAGGCCTCGACGGCGAAGCCGGTGGCCGGGAGCGTGCCGCGCAGGCTCTGGACGTAATCGCGCGACAGGCCGAGGCCGTCCGTCAGGGCCAGCCAGCGTTCGACGCCGCCGGTGCCGGGTTCTGTGCCGTCATGGTCCTCGATCCGGCGGCGCCATTCGCGTCGCAGGTCGGTTGTCGGCAGGCGGGCGAGCAGGGAGGCGTCCTTCGCGGGGATGCTGGCCTGATAGTAGTAGCGGTTCAGGGCCCAGGCCTGCACCTGCGTGCGGTCCAGCTTGCCGTCGTGCAGGGCACGGTGGAACGGGTGGCGGTTATGGTAGCGCGCCGCGCCGATATCGCGCAGGTGCTGTTCGAGCGCATCGGGGGAAAGGATGGTCATGCGGCGTCTCCGAGCGTGAAGCGTTGGCCGTCCTGACCGACCTGCCAGCCTGCGGCCTCGACGATGGCGCGTTCCGGTGTTTGTGGCAGCAGGATCGGGTTGGAGTTGTTGATATGGATCAGCACGCGTTGCGCAGGCGCGTCCGGCAATTCCGCCAGCACGCCGCCGGGACCGGAGATCGAGACATGGCCCATGCGTGCGCCGGTCTTGGGACTGAGGCCGGCGCGGATCATTTCGTCGTCCTGCCACAGTGTGGCGTCGAAGAAGACGATATCGGCATGGCGGACGCGGTTTTTGACATCGGGGGTGATGTGGGCGCAGCCGGGTATGAAGACAAGGCGGTGCGTGCCGTCCGTGATTTCCAGCCCGATGGTTTCGCCGGGCTGACTGGGCTGGTTCTCGGCATAGAGCGGGGCCTTGCCCGGCACATCGAAGGGGCTGACCGTCAGGCCGGACGGTGTGCCGTCCGTGTTCGGCAGGTTCAGGGACTGGCCGGGGAGCAGGCGTTTGCGCGGCACGAGAGCGGGGTCGAGCGCACCGAAAATCGGGTTGGCCTCGAGCTGGGCGTGGGTGGTGGCGGTGGCGTAAAGGCTCAAGGCCTGGCGTTCGCGCAGGGTCAGCAGGCCGGTGATGGCGTCGATTTCGCCATTCGTGAGCAGGACGCCCTGGATCGGGGTCGAGCGGGGGGCTGTTCGGGGATGGAGGGCTGGTGTGGCGATGATCTGAGCCCGCAGGTCGGGCGCGGCGTTCAGCACGAACCAGTTCCTGCCGTCGGCGCTGACGGCCAGCGAGGTTTGCGTGCGGGCCGGCGCATCGCCGGTGAAGGCGGCGCGGCAGCCGGTTGCGGCGGAGTTCCATTGCGGAAAACCGCCGCCTGCGCCGCTGCCGAGAATGATGGCATCGATCATGGGATGCCTTGTTAGAGCAGATCGCGCCCGCATGTCACCGTGCGGGCGCGATTGTGCGGGCGATTACCGGTCCATCGCCGAGTAGGTGACGTTGCCGGTGCAGTTCACGGCCGGTGCGCCGGATGCCTGCGATGGCAGTGTGACGCTGAGTGTCACGTTGTTGTGCGCCAGGTCGCGCCCGTAGGTCAGCACCCAGGCGGACGACGTGCTGCTGGTGCTGTCGTCCGGCTTCTGGGTCTTGGCATTGCCGTTGTTGCCGCCATCGGCCGGCAGCACGACCTGGGACGAACCGGCATAGGCCATCCAGATGCCTTTGAGGCGCCAGTGTGCCGCATCGTAACCGTCCACGCAGGCGAGATCGCCTGAAATCATGACGCCCAGGGCGCCGCCGGCGTTGGAAAGCGGACCGATATAGTTCGAGCCATCTTCCGCCGCGCCACTTGGCGTGATGGGAATGGTCGCGGCGCTCGTGCCGGAACCGCGCACGGACATCCGGCTCGACGCGTGCAGCCCGTCGGCCCGGGACACCTTGGCAGCGGGGGTTTGCGAGGATTTGGTGGCATGCACCACACCAGTCCCGTCAAGGATCAGGCCGCATGTCGTGTCTGTCTGTCCGTAGTTGCACAATCCGATACCAGTGCCATTGGACTTCGGGTTGAGTTCGATATGCTCCTGCACGGTGCCGTCCATCGCGGGGGCTGTACCCTGCGATGAATTGCCGTCCACCTGCACGCCGATGTTCGTCGTGATATGCGCCCATGAGCCCGTGGGGTCCTCGCCCGTCTTGCCGTTGGTGTCGGCTGCGACGTTGCGCGTGTTCCAGATCGTCGGGCGCACGGTATGGCGCGGCCAGCCGCCGTCGCACTCGTAGCCGGCGCGGTCGCACATCGTCCAGTCGGCCATCACCTGCGTGTCACCTGCATTGTAGGTCGGGCCGCCATAGCCGTTCACGCGGTAGGACTGGCTGGAGAAGGGCTGCGTGAAGTATTCGCCGCTCGCCTGATAGCCGACGAGGTTCGGACCGGCGGAATAGTAGTTGTAGCTTCCCGCCGCGGGCTGCTCCGCCGCGCCGGACTGCTTGGTGAACACCACCGTCTGGCCGTGGATGATGGATTGTCCTGTGGGATCGTAGTTCCACAGGTCGGCTTCCCACGCCTCGCAGTCGCGCAGTTGCTGGTTGCGGTTGCCGGTCGGATAGTTGATGTCGCCGGGCGCTGCCGTGGGGCTGGGGCCGGGTGCCGAGCACAGGGTGTAGTGGTTGAATGCCTTGGTGTAGACGCCGAACATCAGCGCCGGTGCGCCGAACTTCGTCCATGTCGTGTCCAGCGTGGGCGTGGAGCCATCCGTTGTGGTCTGGCCGGGAACCTGATTGCTGTCGCTGTCACCGCTGCCGAACACGCGCCAGCCATCCACGGTGATGCCCGTCACCAGTCCGGCGCTGTTGGTCTGCGCGGTCTGCATCGTGCCGACATAGGTCGAGATCGCGCATTTGACGCAGCCGATCTCGTTGGTCATCAACCGTACCTGCGGGTGGGCCACGATCCAGGCCGAGGCGTCGGCGGGCAGCGGGTTGGCGAAGGTCGCGCCCGTGGCCGTGAAGCTCGGCGTATGGTCGAGGCCATCGCTCGGCACGGGCATGACGTTGGTGGCCGTCGCCGCCGTGGCGGTGAAATACGGCGTGGCGCCGCCCGCCTGCTGCACGATGCCGGCGGCGTCGAAGTTGTCGTAGTTCGGAATCTGGGCGGCGCTGCTCGGGCCGATGCCCGCGGCCTGTCCCTGAACGTTCTGCGAGCCCATCATGAACTGCGCGCAGGTGCCCATGTTGCCCCAGGAATAGGGGAAGCAGTGCTCGTTGATCGGCACGCTGTCATATTCCTGCGAACCGCCGAAGCGCATCTGCTCCGGTGGGGAGGCCCAGTCCGTCACCTGACCGCCGCTATAGGTCGCCAGCAACGAGTTGTTGCCGCGTGCGACGGAATAGCCACCGACCTGTGCCGAATTGGACAATGTCGAGAGCCATTTATGCGTTCTCATCGGCGCGAGACGGAACTGGGATGACACCGTGAGCGCGGATGTTGCGATCGGTTGCGTAAGCGTGCCCGTGGCGTCGAGTCCTGCTACGCCGGATGGACTGTTCAGGCTTGCGGTCTGAAGGAAATTATCGACATTGACCTGCGGACAGGCCTGGGGATCTCCTGCTGAGTCCAGACCGCAGATCTGGAAGAACGGCACGGTGTCGTGCCATGCGCCGTCATTGCCTTTATAGCTCGGCACGGAGACGGTGCCGTTACTGGCAACGCCCGATACGAGCATGACCGGATGAAACTGTCCGTTCTTGAGATAGCCCGACGGAATATTGGCGTTTGCGTGCGGGGTAGCTGAAATCACGAAAAGAAGAGATAAAATAGACAGGTAGGTGAAAAACGATATTTTCATTATGCGCCATTTCACTTGAAAATCCGAGCGTCTGGGGATCACCACGAGAGAGGATACCACACGCATCATGGCATAATGCCACATATGATTGCGCGTGTCAATAAAAAATATATATGACTTGGTCAAATAAATGGAATATTAATATTTCAATAGTTAATGAATGTGAATTCAAAAATGTATGACGTAAAAAATACTTTTGCGAATTACTTGTCTTCATAAGAAAGCTTCGTTGTCCGTCGACACTCGGGCCGAATGGCGCTGTCGCAACGGCTTTGTTAGAGTTATCGGCGAATGAATGCATGGGGTGCAGGACGTTCATGCGTGATCCGGGTTACGGAAGGGAAGCGGTGAGGCATAAAGACAGTGGATATCGCGGATAACCCGACACGATGGTGTGCCTGCTCTTTCGTTCGGCATGATTTCGAGCCATTACTGTGGCCGATCGGACCAACTGATACGGCTTTCTCCCGTTACCGTAGAACCGAACTTCGCCATGCATCGACTGAACCCCGTTTTCTGCGCTGAGATATCCTGACATGAAGATAAATCTGGTCGCTTGTGCGCGAGATGAGATCAAGAACATCAATGAGTGGCTTGTCTTTCACCGGGCGCTTGGTGTCGACAAGATCTATCTCTATTGTAACGACGATGACCCGACGCCGATGCTGAAAACGGTTTTCCCGTTCACGCAGGGGCTCGACCCGTTTGTCGAGTTCATCCATTTCACCGGCGAAGGTGAGCAGAAGTTGATGTACAAGCATTACATCAACAATCTCATGCGATCGAATTGCTGGATCGGCTTCATCGACATCGATGAGTTCATCACCATCAAGAATGGCGGCACGCTCGGTGATTTCCTCGCCGGTTTCGAAGGCCGCGATGCCGCCCATCTGTGCTGGTTCAATTTCGGGCCGGGCGACAACATCTACGATCCGCCGGGTTTCACGACGCAGTCCCTGACCCGGCGCAATCGCCATGCCATGCCGCATGGCAAGGTCTTCATCAAAAGCGATGTCATCGACCGGGATTGGATATCGGAAGGATACGGGACGTTCTTCCATGGCTTCGGCGATCTGGGGCTGGAACGCAAGCACAAGCCCTTCAGTAGCAAGACCGCCGATATCGCGACCTGCTGGGGCGATGATTTCTATCATCATTATGAAACGAATTTTGGCGGATATGCCCGTGAATACTCCGCCACGATGCAGGATATCGCCTATCTCAGCCATTTCCAGATGCGGTCGTTCGAGCATCTGATCCGCCGCGCCAAACGCCGCATCAGTGGCGATTTCGCCGATCAGTCTCGTTGGCGCGACATGGTTTTCCATAATAATTTCTGGGACAGGATCGCGCCGGACAACGAGGTGGAAGATCTGTTCCTGCGTGACTGCGGTTTGCTATCGACCCGATTCCTCTCGTCAGGCAAGGACGGAAACTGATGCGTTTTGCTGTTATCTTCAAAGCTCATGTATGGAATGAGACTGTCGAGCGGCAGTTTGAACGCCTGCGTTCGCATGTCACGCATGGCGACATTTATATTCTGGGCGATGGCGACGCGCATCATACTGTTCTGCCGGAAGGGGACCATGTCGTCTCCTACAGCCAGAGCGATCTGGATCGGATCGGTCTGGGACAGACAGGCAGCTTCTGGGCCAATGGCGACTATCAGACGATCCTGTTCTTTCTCGACAGGCCGCAATACGATTACTACGTGACGCTGGAATACGATGTCGGTGTATTTGCCGATATCGACCGGATCGTCGAGCGGATGCATGAGAACAATGTCGATGTCATCGCCGAGAAACTGCCGAACGATATTGCGCACTGGCCCCATCTGGGCTGTTGCATCGATTTCTACAATTTCCACGATATCAAGCCGGGCCTGTTCTGCATTTCCTTCTTCTCGAGAGCGTTGATCTCGGCGATTTATGCCCGGCGCCTGCAGCAGGTCAAAAGAAAGCGTTTGCTCAATACCAACCTGTTTCCCCTGGGCGAGGCCGTCATGGGATCGGAAGCGGCGCTGTCAGGCCTGAAGAGCGATCTGCTGCGCAACTATTGCGGGTCCCTCGATCATTATCACTGGAACATGGGCATTTCGGAGGAGATGCTGGCGGTCTTGCCGCACGAGGATACGTTCATCCATCCGCTGTGCGATGACGACAAGGTGGTGCGGAGCAACACGACGGACGATATTGTTCGGGTTGACGATCTGCTTCTGCTCAAGGCGGCGCATGTCAAGAGGCTGGATTTCTTCGCCAGGCTCTACGGCCTGCCGGAAAATGACGATGCCGATCGGCGTCGTGTCATCGCAGTCGCGGCGGAGACGCTGGATGAAGCGCCGCATATCGGTTTCCTGAAGGAAAAAATTCTGCGGAGCGGATTGATCGCGTCCCAGAGCTCCATCTCGGACTACTCCCGCCATCAAGGGGAAGCACAGGATTTGCTGCGTGCCTTTCCCAGCGGGGGCTACACGATCCATACAGAGAGGGAAGAAGGCGCGTTCTGGCGTTTCGACAGTGCCGAACCCGTCTTCGTCCGGCGCATCTACGTCTATGACCGGGCGGATATGCAGCGCTGGTATCAGTACGTCGTGAAAGCTGCTGATGAATTCGGCCGGGAGGAAACGCTTTACGCGAGCGAGAACTTCGAATTCCTGGGCGACCTCTACTGGGGGCCGCGCATTTTCGACATTAACCGGGCCATCACCAGCTTTTCGATCGGGACGATCGGCGAGGGCATGTTGCATCTGGACAGCGTCATCGTCACCGCCTGAGCGGCGCCCGACATCACAGTCGGGTGAGACGCATTGCAATATTGCGCGTGGCTGTCCGATCATGCGGCGTAGATCCGACGTCGACGACGAGAGGAACGCGCATCGTGCAGCGACGCACCTTCAACACCGTTCTGGCTGGTCTCGGCCTTTCGCTGGGTCAGGGGCGGGTTCGCGCCGTGGCGGCAACGCCCGTGCGGGTCGAGCATTTCATCCTTCAGCCCAATGGCTGGGTGCCGAACAACCAGACGCTTCCCGTCATCGTCTATCGCAATGCCCTGCCGGTTTCGGGTGACGATCCGGCCAGTGCTTTCGAGGACCTTTTCCAGCGCAATGGCTGGCCGCCGCAGTGGCGTAACGGCGTCTATTCTTTTCATCATTACCATACGATCGGTCATGAAGTGCTGGGCTTTTCCGGTGGTTCCGCGCGGCTGATGCTGGGCGGTCCCGATGCGCGGGAGGTGGCGGTGCGCGCGGGCGATATCGTCCTGCTGCCGGCGGGAACGGGTCATCAGAAAATCACGTCGGACGAGGATTTTGCAGTCGTCGGCGCCTATCCGCCGGAGCAGGGTTTCGACATCGTTCGGGCGGCGCCGGATGCGACGCAGCGCGCGCGACTGGCGCGCCTGCCCTTCCCGGCGACCGATCCGGTGGCGGGAGGCGACGGCCCCATAACCAGAGAGTGGCACTATTGATGAAGCGATTGACCCGCCGTGGAACCTTGAAAGCGCTGGCCGGCGCATGTCTCGTCGCCTCCGTGCCGGTCGCGCGTGCCGCGCCGTCGCTTCGGATCGGTATCATCGGCGCGGGGCATGTCGGCAGCACGCTGGGTGGTCTGTGGGTGAAGGCCGGTTATCACGTCATGTTCGCCGCGCAGTCACTGGACCAGCCGCGTGACGTGGCGCAGTCTCTGGGGCCGTTGGCCTCGGCTGGCACGCCGGCACAGGCGGCGGCGTTTGGCGACGTGGTGTTCCTTGCCGTGCCGTATCGCGCCATTCCGTCGCTGGGGCCGCAACTCAGCCCGATCCTGCGTGGCAAGACGGTGCTGGATGCGACCAATCCCTATGGCTTCAGGGATGGCGCGATTGCCCGGATTGCGGCGACGGATGGCGCTGGCATGACGACCCAGCGCTATTTCCCGGGCGCGCATGTGGTGCGCGGTTTCAACTCGGTGGATATGAGCAGCATCGCGAGTGAGGCGCATCGTACGCCCGACCCGCTTGCCATTCCGATTGCGGGCAATGATGCCGCGGCGTTGAAGCAGGCCGCCGAACTGGTGACGGCGGCCGGGTTCACCCCGGTCGTGACGGGCGATCTGGCGAGCGCGCGGTTGTTCCAGCCCGGCAATCCGGGTTTCGAGCTCGAAAGGGATGCTGCCGGATTGCGGGCGGCGCTTCACGTATCGCCATAGGGCCGGTGTTCACATCAGGTAGAGATAGAAGGGGATCGCGGCGAAGACGGCCCAGGTGACGAGGAAGACGATGGGTGCGCGCATGGCGAAGCGCGCCCCTTCCTTGTCGCGGCGCATCAGGTCGCGCATGTCGTTTTCCGTGGTCGCCAGCGTGAAGTCCTGCAGATGGTGGCAGCGCGTATGGAGGCTGTGTTCCTTGGCCTCCCATTTGGAAATGGCCGCGTAGGCCGCGCGGATGCCCGGCCATGCGAGCAATGCCAGTACGAAACCCAGCACGGCCAGTAGGGGCGGGATAAGCAGGACCATGTTGTCGCCCCAGCGTTTGGTCGAGCCTGTCATGGCGGTGGCGTAGGCGATCACCAGAAAGCTCTGGGAGGCGAGCAGGGCGTGCAGCCGACCGTTGACCACCTCGCTTTCGAAGCGGATTTCCGCCCGGTAGAAGGCGAGAAGCTCGCTTTCCGAGATTGGCGCGCAGCTGACGTTCTGCTGTTCTGGCGAAAGGTCGGTCATTCAGGGTGTCTCATTTTGCGATATGCCAGGGCTTCTTCGGGCTATTCTGCTCCAGTACAACACGGCAATACGTCGGGATCGGGGCCGGGATTTCGAACGCGCGAATGTGATGCACCGTACGGGCTTTCTGTCGTGACCTGATGAATCGTCCGGCGCAAGTTGCGCGCACCATTCATGGCGGGAAACTGCCATCGACAGCGTGGAACAGCATTATCGATCATGTCGTATTGGCGCATGCCCTTTCGGATTGCGTGGTTGGACGTCCCGGCTCTCAAACGCATCATCGTGCCGTTCTTTTCACTGAATTCTCTCATGCCCGGCACGGACCGGGTCCTGCTGGCGCAGGGCATTGTCTCGTCGTTGACGCTGGTATCGGCTGTATGTGTGTTCGGGCCGAAACTCGGGCCATCGGCCTTGTTCGGGGCGATGATCGCACAATGGGAGGCCGATCGTCCGCTTCGTGCCCGGCTGGGCTGTGCGCTGCTGGTTGGCGGCATCATGACGGGGACGATGGCGCTGGGCGTTCTGATCGCGCCTTATCCCTTCCTGACAGTGCCGGTCGTGGTGGCGTTCATCCTGCTCATGACGACGGGTTATTATTCCTTCGTTCTCACGCGCGGGCCGGGGCCGCTGCAACTCTTCTACGCCGTGGCCATCGGCAGTTACCTGGGGCAGTTCGGCTCGATCGGCTGGCAGGTCACGGACATCACGGCCTGTGCGGTCGCCGTGGCGGGTGTGCTGGCGGTGGTGGCGATGGTTTTTGCCCCGCACGGTCCGGAAGAGCGCGCGGTCGCGCAGGCGGAGCAATCGGTTGCGGTGTTCGTGCGCGGGGTGAACGAGACGATGAGCGCGCGCGTGCGTTCGGCCGAGCGGCATACCGCTTATGCGGCGGTCAATCGTGGCTGGCTGACGCTGCGCGCGGCTGGCAGGGGGCTGTGGGGACGTCGACAGGCACATGTTGATCGCATGATCGCCGCCAACCGCCGCCTGTCCCTGCGGATCGTGCAGGACGCCTATCCGCATGTCGATCCGGACGACGTGGGTTTCAGCACGCCGGCCCTGCGCGGGCGACCGACATGGTGGTGGCTGGTGCGCGCCAATTTTCATCGTGATTCCGTGGCGTGGTTCACGGCCGGGCGGGTCGGGCTGGCGGGCGGCATCGCCGGTGGGCTGACGCAGGTGTTCGGGCTGGGTCATCCCTATTGGGCGATTTTGTCCGCGACCCTGATCCTGCATCGCTGGATCGGTCGTCTGGCGACCACCACGCGCGCGCTGCATCGGGCGGTCGGCACGTTGCTGGGTCTGGGTCTGGTGGCCGCTGTCCTGTCGTTTCACCCCGATGCATGGGACATCATCGCCATCGTCGTAATTTGCATCATCGCGCAGAACTTCCTCGTGCAGCGCAATTATGCGCTCGGCATCGTCTTCGTGACGCCGATGGCGCTGCTCTCCATCGAGGTGGCCGGTCAGGCGGGACCGCTGTCGCGCCTGATGTCCGACCGGCTGACGGAGACGGTGATCGGCGCGACGGTGGCCATCCTTGTGACATGGAGCACCGGCCTGCACAGGCCGCGCGACATGATGCGCGCGCGCTTTCGGCGCAGCCTGCGGGCGATCCGCCAGGTTCTGGGCTGTCTCGTCAGGGCGGAGGCGGCAGCGCCCGTCGGCATCCATGCGCGTGTCGTGCTGCAATATGAACTGTTGACGACGCTGGCCGTGCTGACGCAGGCGGCGGAGGACGATCCTTCGCTCGTATCGTGGCACGATGTCGAGGTGGCGCTGGCGGATCTTGGTTATGCCGCCCTTTCCGCCTGCTGGCTGCGGGACGCGCGGGCGCTGGTGTCACCGCAGGCGGCGCTGGCCGATCTGGAGGCATTGTCTGAAAGGCTCTGCCTGACGAATGACATGCCCGCAGCGTTGCGGGAGTTGACGCGCGCATTGGGCGGCGTCCGTGCCCGGCTGGCCATGCGCCCGGCTTCATGACGGCGTGCAAGCGGGCGATTGCCGGAGGACCATGCGTTCAGGGGCGGTATTTTGGCGCGCGCTTCTGGCATCGCGCGTTTCGCGAGGATAATGTCGTGGCATGACGATGAAACATGCCCTCGCCGCCTGTCTGTTTCTCCTGACCGCGCCGGTGGCGTGGAGCGCGCCCGCGCCGCTTGCGCCCAGGGTCATTGTCGTGGCCGGTTGGGAAAACGGTGCGGATACGGGTGACGCGCCGGGCGAATATCAGGACTGGGTCGAGCGCGAGCATCTCGATACCGTCGTGCCGGTGCGCGGCGGGCCGGACAAGCCGATCCTTCGCCGCAATGCCGAGGGTGTCTATGGTCTGGTTCTGCGCAATGGCGCCACCGACCTGATGACGCTGGCGCTTGATCCGCATTTCGATCTGCACAAGACCTACTGGATCTTCACGGGCATTTCCGGCGTGGATCCGAATGTCGCCTCCGTCGGCAGCGTGGCGTGGGCGCGCTGGGTCGTGGATGGCGACGCCATGCGGGAAGTGGATGACCGCGACATTCCGAAAGACTGGCCGTACGGGCTTTATGCCATCGGGGCGGACCGGCCGAACGCCCTGCCCGTCGATGCCAATCATTATGGCTCCGTGACGGATGTCGCACAGCTCACCAAGGCCTATCCGCTCAATCAGGGGCTGGCGCGCTGGGCTTTCGCGCTGAGCCGACAGGCGGCGATGGTGGACGATCCGGCGATTGCCGCGCGCCGGGCCGCGTGGAAGGGTTTCCCCAACGCGCAGAAGGCGCCTTTCGTGATGATGGGCGAAACGCTGGGCGCGCGTCGGTACTGGCATGGCGCGTCGCGCAATCGCTGGGCGGAGGATTGGGTCAGGCTCTGGACCAGGAACCAGGGCACATTCGTGATGACGAACGAGGAGAGCCAGACCAACCAGGGCGAGATGCGCCTGCTGGCATCGCGCGGTTTCATCGATGCGGATCGCGTGATGGTGCTGCGTTCGGCCAGCAATTTCGACATGCCGCCGCCGGGCGTGCCGATCACGCAGTCCATGGGCGATGAAGGGCCGGGGCAGAACGTGGCTTTCGACAATAACGAGCGCGCGGGTGCGCCGGTCGTTCAGGCGTTGATTGCGCACTGGCCGCGTTACCGCGACCATATTCCGACCGCCGACTGAGGAGCGTGATGTCGGAGGGTTCGGCACCCGGCGCGATCGGATTCGATCCGTTATCCCCGGGCGCGCCGTGGACGCTGGCGCTGGCGCCGTCCCGCTGGACGCAGGACTTTCTTGCCCAGGGCCGACGGCTGGTCTCATGGCTGCCGGTCGGCTGGGGTCTGGGTGCGATCGCCTATTTCCTGCCGCGATCGGAGCCGGGTTTCCTGACCGCCGCCGGTCTTCTGGCGGTCGGGCTGATCCTGACGATCCGGGGCTGGCACGCGTTCTGGCCGCGCTGTCTCGGGCTTGCGCTCTGCGTGCTGGCGTTGGGCTTCCTGGACATGCGCTGGTGCGCGCATCGTCAGGCGCCGATGCCCGCCCTGCCCTCGCGCGCCGTAGTGTTGAGCGGAGATGTGCGGTCGGTCGTCGTGATGTCGCCACGCATGGATGGTGACGCGCCGGGACGACGCATCGTGCTGGACCGTGCGGTGTTCGAGACCGGCGTCGATATCGGGATGATGCCGATGCGGCGGGCGTTGCGTCTGCGGTTGCGGGATGACGATGCTGTCGATCTCCGGCCCGGGGCGCATGTGCGGTTGCGCGCCCTGCTCCGCCCCCCGCCCTTTCCTGCCTTGCCCGGCGGGCGGGATGCGCAACGCATCGCATGGTTCGACGGCTCGGCGGGAGGCGGCTACGCGCTGGGCGATGTTCGTGTTCTGTCGCAGGGGCGCGCGCCTCTGCTGGAGGGCCTGCGCGAGCGTATTGCCGGCATCGTGCAGGCCGCCCTGCCCGGCCAGTCCGGTGCGATTGCCGCGACGCTTCTGGCGGGCGAGACCGGGGGGCTTTCCGTCGGCACGCGCGACGATTTCGCCGCTGCCGGGCTGGCCCATCTGCTGGCGGTGGCCGGGCTGCATCTGGGGCTGGTCATGGGGTGTGTCATCGCCACGCTGCGATTTGCGATGGCGGCCTGGCCGTGGATCGCCCTGCGCTGGCCGTGCAAGGAGATCGCCTGTTCCATCGGGCTGGCGGGCGGTGCGGGATATGTGCTTCTGACCGGTGCGCATCTGCCCGCCATCCGCGCGCTCGGCATGGCGGGGCTGGCCACGCTGGCCCTGTTGCTCGGGCGGCGGCCGCTTTCCCTGCGCTCGCTGTCGCTAGTTGTCTGGGCCATTCTGATCGTCGCGCCGCAGGATGTTCTGGATGTCTCGTTCCAGATGTCCTTTGCCGCCGTTCTGGCGCTGATCGCCGGCTATGACGAATTGCGCGATCCGCTGATGCGCCTGCGGGGCGATGGGCGGTTCGCGCGCGTTGCGTTGTCGCATCTCGTCGCACTGGGACTGACGAGCCTGCTGGCCGGCGCGGCGACGCTTCCCGTCAGTCTGGCGCATTTCGGCATGCTGCAACCATGGTTCGTGCTGGCCAATCTTGTCGCCGTGCCGATTGCGGCGGTGTGGATCATGCCGTGCGGGCTTCTCGCCCTGCTTGCGATGCCGTTGCATCTCGCTGGCGTGCCGCTGGGTTTGATGGGCGCGGGCATCCGCGTGGTCATGCATCTCGCCCATGGCGTGGCGGGATTGCCGCTGGCCTCGCGCGCGGTGCCGATGATGCCGGGGTGGGGCCTGCTGCTTTACCTGCTGGGGTTGTGCTGGTTGTGCCTGTGGAAAGGTCCGGCGCGTTGCCTGGCCTGCGTGCCGATCGTTGTGGCGCTGGCCGCGCCGTGGATGGCGGCGCGGCCGGACGTGCTCATCGCGCCGGATGCGGGTGCCATGGCGGTGCGCATGGGCAGCGTGCTGGCCATGGGGCCGGTCAGCGGGCTGGACCGGCAGGTGGTGTCGGACTGGATGCAGGCGACCGCCCTGCCCGTCACGCCGCTTTCCGGCTGTGCCGGGGGCCTGTGCCGTGTGGGATCGGTTCTTCTGCGCCCGGACGATCGGCGGGATGGCAGCGTGCTGCCGCCCGGGGACGCTTGTCGTGGCGTGGGCCTGTTCGTCAGCCAGTCGCCGGCGCGGGAGGCGTGCCCGCAAGCTGTCGCGATCGACCGGTTCTCCGTCTGGCGGGACGGCGCGTATGCGGCCTATGCGATGCCGGGTGGCTGGCGCGTCGTCTCCGACCGGGCATGGCGCGGCGCGCGGCTCTGGGTGCCGGCGCCCGGTGGGCATGGCATGCCGAATTTGCCGATGGCCGTGGCGGAATAGGGGCCGTGTCGATGCGCCGTTCTACGGACTGGCGGCATCGGAAAGGCGATCTTCCAGAGCAAGGGAGATGGTCCGCCGCTGGGCGGCGCATTCCGTCGCCAGAAAGTCGAGAAGTGCCCTGACGGCGGGCGACAGGCCCCGTCGCGACGGGAAGATCGCGTGGACTGTGCCGGCGCGGGGTCGCCATCCGGGCAGAACCTGCACCAGACGTCCTTCCTGCACGTCCTGCCAGACCATCATGGTGGGAAGCTGCACGACGCCGATGCCGATCAGCGCGGCCTCCCGCAGGGCGGTCATGTTGTCGGTAATCAGGCGCGGTTCGTGGAAGATCATCGCGGTCTCGCCATCCGGCCCTTCCAGATTCCAGCCGTGGCTGGCGGGGCCGGTATTGAAATCGAGGCTGGGCAGGCTGGTGAGGTCCGCCGGCGACGGAAGTGGCGAGGGCACCAGCGACGGCGCGGCGACCAGGCATTGCGTGCTGCTGTCCAGCACCCGCATGACGAGGTTTTCCGGCTCGAGCGGTGGGAAACGCACGCGGATGGCGAGATCGAGCTCCTCCTCGCGCGGGTCGACACGGCGGTTCGTGCTGTCCAGCTCCAGGGTCACGGCGGGATGACGGGCGATGAAGCGGGCGAAGAGCGCGGCGAACTGGAAGTTCAGCAGCGTGACGGGACAACTTACCCGGATGACGCCGCAGGGTTCGGATTGCAGCTGTGCGATGGCCTGTTCCGCCGCTTCGGCCTCCTGAAGGATGGCGGTGCAGCGGTCGAAGAAGGCGCGACCGGTTTCGGTCACGCTGAAATGGCGGGAGGATCGCTGGATCAGCAGGGTATGCAGCCGGTCCTCAAGCAGGCGCACGCGTCGGCTGAGGAGCGATTTCTGGATACCAGTGGCGCGCGCGGCGGCGGCGAAACCGCCATGGCGCACGACCTGGGCGAAATAATAAAGATCGTTGAGATCCTTCATCGTTCTATCAGTAGAACGCTGTGTCTGATCTGACAATCTTCACGACGATCCCGGGGCACCGCATCTTCAGCACAGACGGGAGATGCGCTTCGTGCTGTCTCCGGCTGCAAGGAGGATGGCAATGCAGAAGAAAATTCTCGGCCGCTACGGAAACGACCGCGGCCACTGGGTCGGCGACGGTTTTCCGGTTCGTTCCCTGTTTTCCTACAATACGTTCGGCGAGCATCTGAGCCCGTTCCTGCTGCTCGATTACGCGGGTCCGCATGTGTTCCGGCCGACCGAAAGCCGCCGTGGGGTGGGAGAACATCCCCACAAGGGCTTCGAGACGGTGACGATCGTCTATGACGGCGAGTTGGAGCACCGCGATTCCTCCGGTGGCGGTGGTGTCATCGGGCCGGGCGATGTGCAGTGGATGACGGCGGGCAACGGCATCCTGCATGAGGAATTCCATTCCGCTGCCTATGCGCGGACGGGGGGCGAATTCCGGATGGTGCAGCTCTGGGTCAATCTTCCGGCGAAGGACAAGGGGACGCCTGCCGCCTATCAGACGCTGCACGCCGCGGAGATTCCCGCTGTTTCGCTGCCTGACGATGCGGGCCGCCTGCGCATCGTCGCGGGGTCGTATGCGGGGCGTCAGGGACCGGCGCGGATTTTCTCGCCGCTCAATGTCTGGGACGGCACGCTGCATGAGGGTGCGCAGGTCACGCTTGAATTGCCGGAGGGGCACAATACGGCCATCGTCTCTCTCGAGGGGCGGTTGATCGTCAATGGCGTGGAGGAACTGGATAACGCGCAGTTTGCCCTGCTGGGCCGGGACGGCACGGCGGTCACGCTCCAGGCTGCTCAAGCCGCCAGCTTTCTTGTGCTGACCGGCGCGCCGCTGAACGAGCCGATTGCCGGTCATGGTCCGTTCGTCATGAACACCCGTGAGGAGATCCGTCAGGCCATCGAGGATTTCAGCAACGGTCGTTTCGGTCATATGACGGCCGCCTGAAACCGGTCGGTATCGGCATGACGCGGAACGGTGCCGCGACGGTATCGGAAATGATCGCCGCCGTTGCGCATGTCGCCTGCCAGAAAAGAGGGAATTGCGATGTCAGGGAAAACATCACGTCATTTCGTGACGCTTCTGGGAAGTCTGCGTCGGGGTTCCCTGAACGGGATCGTTGCGCGGACGCTGCCGCAACTGGCGCCGGCGGGGATTGAGATTTCCATGCTGGGGTCGATCGGCGATTTGCCGCTCTACGATCCGGATTTGCAGGAGCGGGGCTTTCCCGCGCCGGTTCTTGCGATGGCCGAGCGGATCGCGGCGGCGGATGGTTTGATTATCGTGACGCCGGAATACAACTATTCCGTGCCCGGTGGGCTGAAGAACGCCCTTGACTGGCTGTCACGCATCTCGCCGCAGCCATTGGCCCGCAAGCCGGTCGCCATCCAGACGGTTTCCCCGGGTGCGATCGGCGGCGCTCGCGCGCAGTATCATCTGCGTCAGAGCCTGGTTTTTATGGATGCCATCGTTCTGAACAAGCCGGAAGTCATGATCGGGCAGGCGGCGGAGAAGTTCGACACGGCGCGGCTCGAACTGACGGACCAGCGCACGCAGGATTTCCTCGCTCGGCAGATACAGGCGCTGGCCGATCTGGCGCATGTCGTCGGGAAGCCGTCGGCGGTATAAGCGGCGGACAGGCGAGCACAGTATTTTTCAGGCGCCGGCCCTGTCGATGCCGCGCACCATCCTGTCGAGGACGGTGCGCATGGTGGCGTCGTCCAGTTGCATTTTTCCGTCGAGTTGCAGTGTGGCCAGACCATGAACCAGCGACCAGCAGCCCAGTGAGGCGACTTCCGGCTGGTGGGGCGTTACCTGCCGGACCCGGTTCGCCAGAACGGCGAAGGCCGAAAGGTCGTCGGCGTTCGGCGTCCAGCTTGCCTTGTGCGCGGCGAACATCAGGCGGAACAGGGCCGGGTTCGCCTGCGCGAACGAGATATAGGCCGCGCCTTGTTCCACGATGGCGGCGATGCCGTCCGCGCGCCTGTCCGCCATGGCGACGGCGGCGCGCAGGCCTTCGAAACCACGTTCCACGACGGCGCCGAGCAGGGCCGCCTTGTCGGCGAAGTGCCGATAGGGCGCCATGGCCGAGACGCCGGCCGCCCGTGCCACGCCGCGCAGGCTGATGTCGTCCGCGTTTGCCTGAAGCTGTTCCATTGCCACGCGGATCAGGGCCGATCGTAAATCCGCCGGGTCGTTCATTCTTGTTTACACCGTATACTGAATGCGTTATGTTTACACTGTAATCAGGGGGCGATCATGCAACAAGCACCGTGTCGTGAAACCGTGGATCTCTCCGGCTATCCGGACCTTGTCGTCATTCTGCTGGGCCTTCAGGCTCGACGTCTGCGTGCGTTTCTTTCGCTGCGCGATGTGGGGCGTGGTCTGGCCGCCATCCAGCGCACCCCGCCCGATGGGCTCCTGTCCCATCAGTCGTTGCGTTTCGGCTGGAACCACGTCGGGTTCCGGCAGTATTGGCGGGATTATGAAAGTCTGGAGGCGTTCACGCGCGCCGCGCCGCATGCCGACTGGTGGCGGCATTTCATGCAGCAGGGGCGTGGATGCGGCTTCTGGCATGAAGCGTATAGCGCGCGGGGTGGGATGGAGGCGATCTATGTCGACATGCCGCAGCGTACCGGCTTTGCTGCCTTTGCGCCGGTCGTCGCGCCGGAGGGGCGCCGGCGCTTCAGCCGTGCCCGTCTGGCCGAACATGCGGGGCGGGCAGCGGCTGTCTAGCGTTCAGAGACCTTCGACGAGTGTTGCCCGATAGGCGGCGCCCTTGAAACGGTGTTCGCGGACGCGTTTGTAATCCGCGCCGTCGTACCAGGCGAGGGCAGCGGCCTTGTCCGGGAACTCGACGATCACCACCCCGTCCGGACCCTCGCCCTCGAGGTTTTCCTGCGCGCCATAGGCGGCGAGGATCTTGATCGGGTGGCCCTTGAAGGTCTCGCCGACCGACTGGCTGTAGGTATCCATTTCCGCCTGGTCGAGGATGCGTTCGCGGGTGAAGACGATATAGGTGGCCATGGGGTGTTTTCCTTTCGGTTGGTGAAATCTAGGTACGCGGTTCGTGGACCGGGCACCTGTTGAGGTCGCTGCGCAGCCCGACGGATACGGGATAGAGTACTCGTCTGGCGCGCATGATGTTACCGAGCGGGCGGTGTGCCGTCAGCCCATGCCATGGTGCGAAGGAAAGTCCGTCATCCATCTCGCGCGAAAGGCTTTCCGACCAGCTTTCCTGCGGCGGCACGTCGATCGTGGCGACGGGAAGGTAGGGGTTGTGGTCTTCCGGCCAGACGGCGGCGGCGTTCTCGATCGGGTTGCGTTCGAGGTCGCGGCAGAGTTGCGCGCGCAGTGTCCAGCGACCGCCCTCCCGGTAGAGGATTTCGCGGATTTCGGTGCGGATGGCGTCCGGGTCACGGCGCAGGTCGACGCGTCGATCGGTCAGGGCGCGGAAGCTGTCCGATTCCGGCACGATATCGAACTTCGCCATGTATTGGCCGAAGCGGAACGGCACCTGCGAGCAGAAGCGATCGCCCAGCGGGTTGGTCGGCGCGTAGCCGCCCAGAAACGCCAGCAATGGGCTCGGTCTGGCGCATTTCGCCAGAATTGCGTTGATGGCGCGCAGGATATGGGAGAGTGCCGCCTTGGCCCATTCCATCCGGTCGGTCGTCAGGGCGAGAAGTCTCATGCCGGAAAGGAACGATTTCGCATCCGGCGTGGCGAAGGCGGGGCCGTTGGCGAACAGGAAATCCTGCGTCGTGTCGTTCTCCGATCCGGGAAGGCGCTCACCCCGCACGCCGATGATCTTGAGCGCGAAGCCGCGCGGGACGGAGACGGTGTCGCGCAGCGGATCGGCGGGGATGGATGACAGGCGCACGCGCGCGGCATAAGTGCCGGGTTCGGCGAACAGGCCCTGCGCCAGTTCCGGCGGCAGGTCGGGATGCACCCGGAATTCGCCATGCAGCAGCGCGTGGCTCTTGGCGTGGACGCCGCGTTGCGCGTGGCCCAGATCACGATGGGTTTTCGTGATGATTTTGCGGAATGTCGCGATCAATGCCCGGTGGGTGCGGTCTTCATCGGGTTGGGGCGTTTCCACGTCCGGGAAATAGGGCAGGGGTGCGGACAGCATGGGGCAGGATCCGTGCGGGAGAGGCGATCCTTCGTTAACCGGTTGTCTCCGCCAGGGTTGCCTCGGGCGCGTGCAGGGTGCGCCGCGCCTTCTTCTCCGGGTAGCGGCAGGGCTCGTAGCCCGCGCAGTGCCAGCATTCCGGACTGCGTGCCTTGCAGACATAGCGGCCGTGCAGGATCAGCCAGTGATGGGCGGGGCGCAGCATGTCCGGTGGGATGCGTTCGACCAGCCCTTCCTCCACCTGCCGCACGTTCTTTCCCGGTGCCAGGCCGGTGCGGTTCCCGATGCGGAAGATATGGGTGTCCACGGCCATCGCATCGTCGCCGAAGGCCACGTTCATCACCACGCTGGCGGTTTTCCGGCCGACACCCGCCAATGCCTCGAGGCTCTTGCGATCGGCCGGGACCTCGCCGTCATGCTTTTCCAGAAGCTGCTGGCAGAGTTTGAACACGTTGCGTGCCTTCGCCCGCCACAGGCCGATGGTTCTGATATGCCGCGCGATGCCGTCCTCGCCCAGTGCGACCATGGCGGCGGGCGTGGGGGCTTCGTGGAACAGGCCGGGCGTCACCTTGTTGACCGACTTGTCCGTGGCCTGGGCGGACAGGACGACGGCCACCAGCAGGCCGAAGGGGCTGGTAAAGGTGAGTTCGCTTTCGGCGTTCGGGTTGGCTTCGGCCAGCGCGGTGATGAAACGCCTGGCTTCCGGCCTGGTCATGGGGCGCGGCGCGGTGGTGGCCATTCTTTTATCCTTGTCGCGGTTGCCTGTGGAGAAAGCGCGGCCCATATAGCGCGGTTCCCACCAAGCGAAACCCGATGATCCACGGCATGTCCAGCCCCGTGGAGGAGCCGATGCGTGTCTGACGAAACCACTGCCCCGATGACAGTCCAGCGAGAGGCGCGCAATCCGCGCGCGGTGTCGTTCACCGGCGTTCTGTCGTTCGTCATGCGGCGCTGGGTGGAGCATCCCTGGCAACTGGCGCGGACGTTGCTGGGCATCGGCCTTGCGACCGTCACGGATATCGTCATGCCGCTTCTGGCCGGGCGGCTGGTCGGCGATGTCTCGCGTCATGACGGCGGCCTGCCGCATGATGCGACGCAGATCGCCCTGCGTCACGATGCGATGTTGACGGTCGGCGGGTTGATCGCGCTGGGTATCGTCGGGTTGCTGGGCCGGCGTTCCTCCTTCATCGGCATCACGCATCTGACGCTGGCGATCATGACCGACGTGGCGGCGAAGGCCTTCGCGCGCGTGCAGCGTTTCTCGACCGACTGGCACGCCAATACCTTCGCCGGTTCGACCGTGCGCAAGCTGACGCGCGGCATGTGGGCGATCGACACGATCGACGACACGCTGTTGCTGCTCATCATCCCGGAGGTCGTGGTATTGTGCGGCACGACCGTCGTGCTGGCCATCCGCTCGCCGCTGATGGGGGGCGTGCTCGCGGTTTCGGTCGTGCTGTTCACGTGGCTGTCGGTCGCGCTCACGCTTCGCTATGTCGCGCCTTCCGCGCGCGCGTCCAACAAGTGGGATACGCGGATGGGCGCGGCCATGGCGGATGCCATCACCTGCAATGCCGTCATCAAGGCGTTCGGCGCGGAAAAGCGCGAGGAGCGCCGTCTGTACCGTACGTTGCGCGCCTGGAGCCGGCGTACGGAGCGCACGTGGATACGCGGCACCAATAGCGGCAACCTCCAGAATCTGGCCTCGCTGGCCATGCGGATGCTGCTGATCGCGCTGGCGGTGTATCTGTGGTGGAACGGCGCGGCGGGGCCGGGCGACGTGGCCTATGTGCTGACGATGGTGTTCCTGGTGCAGGGCTATCTGCGCGATCTCGGCCAGCAGGTCAGCCAGCTCCAGCGATCCGTCAACGAAATGGAGGAGCTGGTGGCGGTCTTCGACCGCGAGGCGGGGGTCCGGGATGCAGCCGACGCCGTGCCGGCGCATTTCGCGCATGGCGATATCCGTTTCGACCATGTGCTGTTCCAGTATCCGGGCCAGAAAGCGCCGCTTTATCGGGATCTGAACCTGGAAATCACGCCCGGCTCCCGCGTGGCGCTGGTAGGGCCGAGCGGTTCGGGCAAGACGACGCTCACCAAGCTGTTGCAGCGGCTCTACGATGTGACCGGCGGCCGGATCCTGATCGACGGCGTGGATATCGCGACCGTCACGCAGGAGAGCCTGCGGGCGCATATCGCCATCGTGCCGCAGGAGCCGTTGCTGTTCCATCGCTCGCTGGCGGAAAACATCGCCTATGCCCGACCGGGCGCCACGCAGGCGGAGATCGAGGCGGCGGCGCAGCAGGCCAATGCCGCCGCTTTCATCGAGCGGTTGCCGGAAGGCTATGCGACGCTGGTGGGCGAGCGTGGCGTGAAGCTTTCGGGTGGCGAGCGCCAGCGCGTGGCCATTGCGCGGGCGTTCCTGGCCGATGCGCCGATCCTGATTTTCGACGAGGCGACGTCGAGCCTGGACTCGGAGTCCGAGGCGCTGGTGCAGGACGCCATGGCGCGGCTGATGACGGGCCGTACGGTGATCGTCGTCGCGCATCGTCTGGCAACCGTCATGGAACTCGACCGTATTCTGGTGTTCAGTCGTGGTGAGTTGCGTGAGGACGGCACACATACCGAGCTGATCCGCCGGGAGGGCGGGATCTACCGACGGCTGTTTGAATTGCAGTCTCTGGAGGGGTAGGCTCGACCGGCGAACGCGATGTTCCGTTCCGGCACGCAGGGAGGCCGAGATGAGTTTTCGCACCGTTTTCCTCGATCAGGCCGGGGTCGCCGATCCGATTGGAATGGCCCTGCGCGATTATGCGATGGCGTATGCGTTTCCCGTCATGGCGGCATCGGTCTCCCGCCCGGCCGCCGCGCCCGCGCTGGGGATCGGCGCCGGTTCGTGCAATGCGGCGGCGCTTGTCGATCCATCCCGATGCGCCGATCCCGAACTGGCTATCCGCCGATGCCAGCCGTTCAGCCTGCGTGATCCCGCGAGCGGGGAGGTGCGGCAACTCGGGCTTGTTTTCGGTAATTCCCGTCTCTTTACAGGGCTGGATCAGATTCCCCTCAGTGACCCGTCCCTTCAGCGTCGGACCGTGACGGCGCGTACGCCGTCGCGGAGCGGTGACTATGAAGAACATGCCGAGCAGGTGGCCATCCGCACGGCGGAAGCGCGGCAATTGCCCTTCTGGCGTGATGAAAACGGCGAGTGTCATATATTCTGTACCCTGGCGGCCTGCGACCGCTGCGCGGCATGGATGACGCGACGCCAGGAGCGATGGGTTTATCATGTGGGGCCGTTTTCGGCGAACTGGCGCTGACCGGCAGGCGCACGGCACCATGCAAATGGCCGTATTTCGTTGACATCGCCGGGCAGGCCGGGTAGGACGCGCGCCATTGCCGGGAACGTGGACGTGCCGGCTGCGATCGGATCGGGTTCTGCATCCCGTGGTCGCGGCTCATGGTGCGCGCCCGTCTTTTCCAATTCGGGAGAAGGCCTACCGGCGCAACAGACGGCCCGCTGCGCAGCATAGGGCAGGCCGGAAATCGAAGGTGGATCCTTGCCATGAGCAAGCGCCAAGAGAGCAAGTACAAGATCAATCGCCGTCTCGGCGTCAATCTGTGGGGCCGTGCGAAGTCGCCGGTCAACAAGCGCGAATACGGCCCCGGCCAGCACGGCCAGCGCCGCAAGCAGAAGCCGTCGGACTTCTCGGTCCAGCTGATGGCCAAGCAGAAGCTGAAGGGCTATTACGGCAACATCAGCGAGAAGCAGTTCCGCAAGTATTACGACGAGGCCGTCCGCCGCAAGGGCGACACGTCGGAGAACCTGATCGACCTGCTGGAGCGCCGCCTGGATGCGGTCGTCTATCGCCTGAAGTTCGCGATGACGCCGTTCGCCGCCCGTCAGTTCGTCAGCCATGGCCACGTGACGGTCAACGGTCGCCGCGTCAACATCCCGTCCTTCCTGGTGCGCGATGGCGATGTGATCGAAGTGCGCGAGAAGTCCAAGCATCTCGCCGTCGTGCTCGACGCGGCGCAGTCGGGCGAGCGTGACGTGCCGGAATACATGGAAGTCGATCATCGCCAGATGAAGGGCAAGTATATCCGTTCGCCGCGCCTGTCGGATGTGCCCTATCCGGTGCAGATGGAACCGAACCTGGTCATCGAGTTCTACTCGCGCTAATTTCGGGTCTTACGACCGAGTTTTCAGGCGCCGGGCCGGGGTTTACGCCTCGGCCCGGCGTTTCTCGTTTTAACGTCAGGTATCCCGCATGTCCGAAGCCGCTTCCGCCAACGCCACGCCCGCCGCCATCGGCCGGGAAATCGCGCGCCGTCGTACCTTCGCGATCATCTCGCATCCGGATGCGGGTAAAACGACCCTGACCGAGCGTATCCTGCGTGCTGGCGGCGCCATCCAGCTGGCGGGTAACGTGCGCGCGAAGGGCGAGCGCCGTCGCACGAAGTCGGACTGGATGGGGATCGAGCGGGATCGCGGCATTTCCGTCGTGACCTCGGTGATGACGTTCGAATACGGCGACTGCGTCTTCAACCTGCTCGATACGCCGGGCCATGAGGACTTCTCGGAAGATACCTATCGCACGCTGACGGCCGTGGACTGCGCCGTGATGGTGATCGACGCCGCCAAGGGCATCGAGGCGCGCACGCGCAAGCTGTTCGAGATCTGCCGACTGCGCGACATTCCCATCGTCACCTTCATCAACAAGATGGACCGCGAGGCGCAGGACAGTTTCGCCCTGCTGGACGAGATCGGCGGGACGCTGGCGCTGGATACGGCGCCCGCCACGTGGCCTGTTGGCCGGGCGGCGCAGTTCGTGGGCACCTATGACCTGCGCACGCGCGAGCTGCATGGTGCGGCGGCGGAACTGCCGCAATCGGATGCGCGGATGATCCAGCTTTCCGAGGAACTGGAGCTGGTGCAGGCGGCCCTGCCGGAATTCGACCGCGAATCCTTCGATGCCGGTCATCTCACGCCCGTTTTCTTCGGCAGTGCGATGAAGGAGATCGGCGTCACCGATCTGCTGGATGCGCTCGTGGCCTATGGTCCCGCACCGCGCGCCCAGCCGACGGAGACGCGCGACGTGCGGGCGGATGAGGAGCAGGTGACGGCGCTGATCTTCAAGATCCAGGCCAACATGGACCCCAACCATCGCGACCGCATGGCCTTCGCGCGTATCTGTTCGGGTCGGCTGACGCGCGGCATGCGTTTGCGGCATGTGCGCACCGGCAAGCAGTTCGCGCTGCATACGCCGCAATTCTTCTTCGCGCGTGACCGGCAACTGGCGGAGGAAGCCTTCGGCGGCGATGTCGTGGGTATTCCCAACCACGGCACCTTGCGTATCGGCGATACGCTGTCGGAAAGCGAGGACCTGCGCTTCACCGGCGTGCCGCACTTCGCGCCGGAAATCCTGCGTCGCGTGCGTCTGGACGATGCGATGAAGGCCAAGAAGCTGCGTCAGGCGCTGGTGGAACTGGCGGAGGAGGGTGTCGTGCAGCTTTTCCGCCCGCAGGACGGCCTGCCGCCGATCGTCGGCGTGGTGGGCACGCTTCAGCTCGACGTGCTTCAGTCGCGGCTGAAGGGCGAATATGGCGTGACCATCGGTTTCGAATCCACGCCTTACACGATGGCGCGCTGGGTGACCGGTGACCGGGCGCGGATCGAGACCTTCTCCATGGTCAATCGTTCAGCGATGGCGGACGATCTCGACGGCGATCCGGTATTCCTGGCGAGTTCCGCCTTCATGATGCGGCGCACGGCGGAGACCAATCCGGAACTGGCCTTCCACGATATCAAGCAGATCGGCATCGGCGTCGGCTGAGACGCACGGTCGTTACCCGATGCGCGTCCTGGTCGTTTACAACCCGACCGCCGGCCGACGGCGGCTGGACCGGTTGCGACGGTTTCTCGATGTCCTGAGGTCGCACGGGGTCGAGGTTCTCGTCTCGCCCACGCGCCATGCGGGCCATGCGCCCGAACTGGTTCGGGCGGCGGCGGGCGAGGGCTTTACGCATGTGATCGCCGCCGGGGGTGATGGAACGATCGGTGAGGTCGCGGCGGGGCTGATGGACTGGCCGTTCGTCGAACGGCCGATACTGGGTATTCTGCCGCTCGGCACCGCGAATGTTCTGGCGCATGAGATCGGGGTGGCGTTCCGGCCCGATCGCAATGCCGCCTCACTTCTCGCGGGGCGGGTCGCCATGCTCCATCCGGGCCTGTTGCAGGCCGGCGGTCAGACGCGGCTGTTTCTACAGATGGCCGGTGTGGGGTTCGATGCGCAGGTTGTCCATCGACTGTCCCTGCCGCTGAAGCGACGGATCGGACGGAGCGCCTATGCCGTGCAGTCGTGCCGTGAGGTGGGGCGGTATCCTTTCCCGGTCCTCGACGTTACGCTGGATGGTCAGCGTCATGCGGCTTTCGGCGTTATCGTTTCCAAGGGCCGCTACTACGGTGGGCGTTATACGATCGCGCCCGACGCGACGCCGCATGCGCCCGGTTTCTCCGTGACGTTGCTGGATCGGGGCGGCGCGGTGTTCGCGACGAAGGCGGCGCTTGCATTGCTGGCGGACCGGGGTGGCGCCCTGGGCGGGACACGGCGCATTCGGGCGCAGCGGATCGAGGTGGCGTCGTCCATGCCCGTGCCCGTTCAGTGCGATGGCGATCCGGCGGGCCATACGCCGGCCGTCATGACGGCGGCGATGGAGAGCCTGCGGGTGATTGTATAAGGCCTCAAGGGGCGTTTCGTATCAGTCCCGAATAATGCGGATATCGGCATCGACGGTGCTCAGCGAGACATGATCGCGACCCTGCCCGATTGTACCGGTGGCCTGAATGGTCTTGTGCGGCTGGCCATGCGAATTGTCCCAGTCGGGGGAGACGGTCTGCTTCAGGGCGAAGGGTTCCTCGATATGATAGCGGCCCTCGTTCTGCCGGCTGAAGGAGAGACGGGCGTCGATCGTTCCATTGAAGTCATGCGGGACATGCAGCGTGATGTCGCCGCCGAGGGCTGAGAGTGTTACGGTCCGCGGTGTTTCTTCCGGATGCAGGCCGACACTGATATTTCCGCCCGCACTGGTGACCGAGACCGAACCGGATGCCGTCGTCACGGACGTATCGCCGCCCGATGTCTTGACGAAAAGCGGCCCTGCGACCTGACCGATCGTGACATCGCCGCCCTTGCTGGACACATCCACGGCGCCTGTCGCGGTATCCAGACGAAGATCGCCGCCCATCGTCGCGAGATAGGCCTGACCGGCGACATGTCCCAGATGGATATTGCCGCCCATCGTCTCCAGACGCGCGCCGCCGGGCGCATCGGCGATGTCGATATCCTCGCCCATCTTGTGCATGACGACGGGCGCATCGGCGCTCCATGCCGTGGCAGTGGGCAGTGCCGCCAGCGCGGTCATGGCGCCGATGGTGGCGAGGGCCAGGGGATGACGGATGCGACGCGGGAAAAGGGTGATCGGCATGGGTCTTGAGAATCCTTGTCGGAAAAGGCGCGATGATGCGTTACCGTTCTTATGCAAGATCGATGCCAGACTCGGAAAATACGAACCGGTCCGTCTTTCGAAACCTGTTCCGGTGAACGAAATGGCGCATGACGCCATTTTTTCCTTATTCCTCACCTGAGAGTGGTGAGCAGGCCACGACGGCGGCGCGTCCCAGCACGATCATGCGTCGCGCCGCCACGGCGCCGCCGGCCATGTCGCCGGCGACATGCGCCAGCAGGGGCGAGCTCAGCACGGCATGGGCGGCGGTGTTGACGGCGGCTTCCGTCATGGCGGTGGCGGAGGCTGAAAGCGCGGTGCGGCGGAGCAGGCCCAGCGTTGCCAGAAAGCCGGGGCGCACGCCGTGCAGGGCGGCGATCTGGCGGATCAGGCGTGTGGCCCGCCATGCGATCAGCAGCACGACCAGCGAGGGCGCGGGCGTTGCCGCGATGCCCGCGACGACCTGATAGGCCGCCTGTCGGCTCATGGCATCCGCCCGGATCTTCAGCGGGGTGCTCAGTCCGCTGCGCAGGAGCGCCAGCACGGCATCGGGATCGTTCTGCGCGTCGACCGCCGGGCGCAGCGCCGCGCCGCCCTCGACCCGCGTCAGCCAGAGGCGTGCCGCATGCAGACGACGGTGCGCATCGTCGGATGCCAGGTCGCGGCGCAGCGTATCGACGCCATGCAATGCGGCCAGTCCACGCAATTCGCCGAAAATACCGGCCAGAACGAGGCCGAACCCGATGATGGCGACGACGAGGGTGGTCACGCCCAGCCAGGCTGCGCGGGAGAACTGCGCGGCGACGAAGTTGCCGGTCTGAAGCGCCGCCAGACCCAGTGCCAGGACGGCGAAGCCCGACAGGATGAGCATCGGCCCGCTGAGCATTCGGCCGGGTTTCCAGCGCGGGGGTGTCGCTTCCGGCGCCGGTGCCGTGGCGATGGCCATGCGTTCGGCGCGCTGGTCTTCTGTCTCGATCCGTGGGCGGACGGGAGGACGGTCGCTCACAGGACGTCCTCCAGCAGGAAGGTCAGGAGATCGTCCAGCCCGATATTCGGCATGCCGCGCCGGTCCATCGGCAGCCGGGCCGGTTCGAAATCCGGCAGGGCCAGGAAAGGATGCGTCCAGAAGGCGGGGCCGGGCGGTTCGGGCGGCACTTCGCCGGGGTACGATCGGGTCAGGCGATCGTCGCCGAGAAGACGACCGCGCACGGCGGAGACCGGATGACCGTCCAGCGTCCAGACGAAGTCCTCGGTGCAGCGGAGGCTGGCGATGGCGAAGGCTTGCGCCCGGGCCTGGCTGCGCCGGTCCGGCGCGCTGTCGGTCAGATTGCCCATCAGGGTGCGCAGGTTGTGTCGCTGGCGTTCGGCAACGTGATCGGCCTTGCTGGCGACATAGGCCACGCGTCCGATGGTCGGTGGCGGCAGGCGGCCGCGGAACAGGGCGCCGATGGTGCTTTGCCAGCTGTTCTGCCAGCGCAGCGCGTCCGCCGCCGCGCCGAGCGCGGTCCGGGCATCCGCGAAGGCCGCAGGGCCGGTGTGCAGGGCGCTCAGGATGTCCGCCACGACGATGAGCCGGTCGATCCTGCCGAACAGCGTGTCCATCAAGGTCGTCCGCATCTGGTCGACATAGGCATCGAACCGCTGTTGCAGCAGGCTTGCCAGCGGTGACGCGTTATCCAGCGGGAAGAAGGCCATCCAGGCCGGTTCCGCGCCCGGTCCGGGCATCAGGAAGCGGCCGGGTTGCAGGAAGGACAAGCCGTCCTGTTCCCGGAGAGACCCCAGAAGTGTCCGGTAGAGGCGATGCCCCGTTTCGGCCAGTGCATCGGATGCCTCCGCACCCTTGGGTAGCGCGCGGACGAAGGACAGGAATGCCCGCGCCGATTCATGCGATGGCGTGCGTTCCAGTCGGGCCAGCGTGTCGCGCGACCAGTCGGCGAAGCTCTGGCGGGCCATCGGCAGGTCCAGCAGCCATTCGCCGGGATAATCCAGGAATTCGATCCGGACCGGCCGCCGACCGCCGGTGCGCTCGATCTCCAGCGCCAGTCGCGCGACGCTGTCCGTCCGGGCGGGCCAGTGCGGTGGATCGCCGGCCAGCGCGGCGCGCATGCGGGCATAGGGGAACTGCGGGATCGGATCGGCGCCGGATTCGGCGATCGTTGCGCGGCGGACCCGGCCGTTCAGGGCGCCGGGCGCCAGAAGGACGCTGGCCAACGCCGTCAGCAGCACCGTCTTGCCGGCTCGCGCCAGGCCTGTCACGCCGACGCGCACGACCGGCATGCGCCAGTAGTCGCGCGGGTCCTGCCGCAGCCATTGCGTCATCGTCGGCGCCAGCGCGTTCCAGGCCACCTGATTGCTCCCGTTGTTTTCCTCGCATCGTTACAGCGCGCCGCGATGCGATAAGATGCACGGCGCGGCGTCGTGGCTTGATCCCGCATGACGCGCGCGACTATGGAAAAGCATTGTTCGTGCGTTGGGAAGGGACACAAGGAATACATGCGTATTGCCACCTGGATGGAACGCTCCGGCGTCGCCTTCGGCACGAGCGGGGCCCGGGGCCTCGTCACCGCGATGACGGACGCTGTCTGCTTCGCCTACACGGTCGGATATCTCCGGCATCTGGAAACGCTTGGCGAGTTCGCGTCCGGACGACCCGTCGCGGTGGCTGGCGATCTGCGCCCGAGCACGCCGCGTATCCTGACGGCGTGCGTCGCCGCCATCCGGTATCTCGGTGGCGAGCCGGTGTTCTGCGGTTACGTGCCGACGCCGGCGCTCTGCACTTATGCGTTCGCACGGAGCATGCCGTCGCTGATGGTGACTGGCAGTCATATCCCGGCCGATCGCAACGGCATCAAGTTCAATCGCGCGCATGGCGAGTTCCTGAAGCAGGATGAACTGGCCATGCGCGAACAGGATGTCGACCTGCCGGCAGGCTGGTTCGATGATGCCGGTGCGCTGGTCCATCCGGTCGAATTGCCGTCGGTGACCGAGGTCGAGGATGCCTTCATCGCGCGTTATCGCGATTTCTTCGGTGATGATGCGCTGTCCGGCCTGCGGTTGGGCGTCTATCAGCACTCCGCTGTCGGGCGCGATGTGCTGGTGCGGCTGGTCGAGGCTCTGGGCGGCGAAGCCGTCCCGCTGGGGCGGGCGGAGAGTTTCATTCCCGTGGACACCGAAGCCGTCCGGCCCGAAGATGCGGCACTGGCGCGTCAATGGGCCGCCGATGGCCGCTTTCATGCGATCCTGACGACGGATGGTGACTCCGATCGTCCGTTGCTGGCGGATCGTGATGGCAACTGGCTGCGTGGCGACGTGCTCGGCATTCTGGTTGCGCGTTATCTGGAAGCGGGCAGCGTGACGACGCCGGTCAGCAGCAATACCGCGCTGGAGAAGGCCGGATTTGCGCAGGACGTGCGCCGCACGCGTATCGGCTCGCCATTCGTCGTGGCGGCGATGACGGATGCGGCGGCGGCCGGGCTGCTCCCGTCCATGGGCTATGAGGCCAATGGCGGCTTCCTGCTGGCGAGCGATATCGTGCGCGACGGTCGCACGTTGTCGTCCCTGCCGACACGCGATTCCGTCCTGCCGATGCTTTGCGCGCTGCTGGCGGCGCGGGCGCATGGCGACGATCTGACGGCGCTGGTGGCGTCCCTCCCGCCGCGTTACACGCTGAGCGACCGTCTGGTGGAGATGCCGACGGCACGGAGCCAGGCGCATCTCGCCGTCCTGCGCCGGGACCCGGCGGCGGGTGCGGCGAGGCTCGGCTTCGTCAATGCCTGCGGTCCGCTGACGCATGTCGACGAGACGGATGGGCTGCGGATGACCTTCGCCGGTGGGGACATCATCCACCTGCGGCCCTCCGGCAATGCGCCGGAGCTGCGGGTCTATGTGGAAGCCGACAGCGTGGCGCGGGCCGCCGATCTCCTGAAGACCGGCATTGACGCCGTGGGGACGTGGCGGAACGACGCGCCCGTTTAAGGCATGTCGTCCATGGCCTTGCCGCCGAAAGGGGTCGTCATCCGTCTGGCGACCCGTGACGAGGCGATACTTCTGCCGACGGTCGAGAAATCGGCGGCGCAGGCTTTCCGCCGATATCCACGGCTCGCGTTTGTCGCCGAGGGCGCGGTCCTGCCGGTTGCGTCGCACCATCGCTGCGTCGAGGCCATGACATGCTGGGTCGCGGTGGCCGAGACCGGCGGCCCACCGGTTGGTTTTCTGAGCGCCACGGTGCTTGATGCCGACATGCATGTTCTCGAAATGTCGGTTGCCGCCGAATGGCAGGGGCGGGGCATTGGCCGCGCGCTGCTTGCCGCGTGTCGGGACGACGCCACGGCACGTCGCCTGCGGGCCGTTACGCTGACGACGTTTCGGGATGTCCCCTGGAACGCGCCGTTCTATCGCAGGCAGGGATTCAGGTTTTTATCCGAGGGCGAGGAACACGCCCGGCTGAGGGCCGATCTGGCGGCGGAAGCGGCAGACGGCCTCGCTGTCGAAAGCCGCTGCGCCATGGTGCTTCCCTTGCGGAAGATGGCCTATTAGAGCAGCGGCGCGTCTTCCCCGGTCATTTCACGCCGGATGATCTTCATCGGCACCAGCCCGGCGCCGAGCAGTCCATCGTGGAACGCCGCCAGCGAGAAGGTGCTGCCCTGATGGGCGCGCATGTCGTCTCGCAGATGCAGGATCATCAGCTTGCCGAGCGTATAGGCGTAGTATTGCGGGTCGGCGGTGCCGCGACGGGCTTCCTTGTAGGCGGCGACCGAGGACTGATGGCATTCGTGCTGCATCATGGTCGTGGCATCCGCCAGGCTCATGCCCTGCGCGTGCATGCCGAAGGCCGCCAGGAAGCGGCAATCGCGTAGCAGTGCGTCCTGAAGCTGCATGAGGTGCAGTTTCGGGTTTGCCTGATCGAAGCCCTGCTCGATCATCATCTGTTCGGTATAATGCGCCCAGCCTTCCGTCGTGGCGTAGGAGGCGCTGGCGCGGCGCACGAGTGACCATTGCGGGTTGGCCCGCAGATAGAGGCCCTGCACGAAGTGACCCGGCATGGCTTCGTGGACCGTGATGTTCAGCAGGGCGGGGCGATTGAAGTCCTCAAGCGCTTCCTGCGCCTGTCTGGCGCCGAGATGCGGATCGATCGGCGTGACGTAGTAGAAGGACGTCGTGGCGTGGGTCTCGAACGGGCCGGGCCATTCCGTCGCCGCCGTGATGAGGGAGCGCTCGAAACCCGGCGTGTCCAGAACCTCCGGCAGGGACATTGAGGGCAGATGCAGCAGATTGCGCGAGACGACGAAATCCTGCGCCTGTTTCAACTGGTCCAGAACGGTCCTGTTCAGGTTTTCCGCTGTCGGGTGATCCTCCCGCACGGTCGCCAGGGCCTGATCGGGATGGGCGGGATCGACCATGCGTTCCGCCGCGATGAAGTCCGCCTGATCCTTCCGCAGTTGCGCCTTGCCGGCATCGACGATCCTGTCGAGCGGCAGGTCCACGAGATCGGTCGCCAGCATGGCGCGCATCGTATCGGCGCCCAGAGCGAATTGCCCGGTGGCTTTCAGCCCGTTCAGGAAATCACGGTAGCGGGCCAAGGCGGCGAGCGTGGTCTGCGTCGTCGCCTTGAGTTGTGTCTGGAGTGTCGTGTCCGAGACGCTGGCGAAGGCTGCCGGCACGTTCTTGCCGACGAAATCGAAAGAACCGGCCAGGTCCTCCCGGGCGATTTCCAGAAAGACCGGTGGCACGTCGGCCAGTTGCTTCTCGGCCAGCGCCAGCAGGGCGGGAATCTGGCGTTCGCGGGCGATGACGGCGCGCATCCGCACCGGCAGGGGCGCGAAATCCCGGTCGATCAGGCCGTAGAGCGATTCCGTCGCCAGCGAGACATAGCTGTCCGGCATGCGGCGGAAGGGCTGGATGCGCTCGGCGTCGATCAGTTCACGGTCGATCACCGCCACGAGGATATCGCGGTCGTCCTGTTCGCGCTGCGGCAGGGTCGAGACATCCAGCGCGGTCAGGGCCGCGCGCTCACGATGCAGACGTGCCGCCTGGCGGGCGATGAAGGGCAGGGAGACGTCGTCCAGCCGCGTATCGTATCGATGGATGCCCGCCGATGTGGCGTCCGATGGCTTGGCCGACCATTCGGCCTCGTAATGCGCCTTTTCGATGGCTCGGAGCGACGGGGCCGCTTGCGCGGCGGTGGCGATCAGGGCGGGGAGCGGCAAGGTCGCGCACAGGAGACGGCGCAGGCGATTTCTTATCATGATCGCAACGATAGGCGGCTGTTCGGCTGCTGGCAATCGGTGCGTCATGGTCAGAACCACGTCCGGATGCCGAAAGTGAAGCGGGTTGTGCCGGTGGCCTGCCCTTGCGCGCGGACGATATGCCGGGCCTGCGCCAGCGACCCGGCATAGGTGACGGCGACATAGGGCGCGAACTTGCGGGAGAATTCGTAACGCAGGCGCAGGCCCGTATCGATGTCCGAAATGCCCGCGCCGACCTGACGCGATGGATCGGCCCTGGTGTAGAAATTGATTTCCGCCTGTGGCTGAAGGATGAGGCGGTTGGTGATGAGGATGTCGTAGGAGCCCTCCAGACGGGTGGCGAAGCGTCCCCGGTCGCTGACATAGCCTGTGGCCTGCACCTCGAAATTATAGAGCGAGAGGCCCTGGATGCCGAAAGCGCCCCATGTGCGCGTGGGGCCGTCGTCCAGATCGGCGCGGACGCCCCCTTGCAGGTTGAAATAGGTGGAGATGGCACGGCTGTAGAGCAGTTCCTGATCGCCGTCGCTCAGGCGTCCATGGTTCAGGGTGCCTTCGCTTTTCAGCCAGAGGCGGTTGTAATCGCCGCCGTACCAGGCTTCGCCATCCCAGCGGAAGTCCGCGCCGCCGGGGGCGTATCGTCCTTCGAACTCGTCCAGAAGGCCATGGAAATAGGTGCGCTGGTCCATGACCGGCATGATGCCGTCGATATAGGCGGGCGGCGTCGTGCCGTTGTTGCCGGATGACATGGTCATGCCGGACTGCGCATGGGCGGCGAGCGGCAGGAGGGCGATCCCGATGAGGGCGATAGGGCGGGTCTTCATGCCACGATCACCGTACGGAACATGCCCAGATCCATGTGATACATCAGGTGGCAGTGAAACGCCCATCGACCGGGCGCGTCGGCGGTGACGAGATAGCTCAGCTTCGAGCCGGGCTGGGAGATGACGGTGTGCTTGTAGGGGCGGAAATCGCCCTGGCCGTTTTCCAGTTCGCTCCATAAGCCGTGCAGATGGATCGGGTGTTCCATCATCGTATCGTTGATGAGGGTGAAGCGCACGCGCTCGCCCAGACGCAGCATGACGGGGGCGGCCTCGGAAAATTTCCGGCCGTCGAAACCCCAGATGTAGCGCGTCATGTTGCCGGTGAGGTGTATGACGATCTCGCGCGTGGGCGGACGCAGGTCGGTGCCGCGACGCAGGGCGCGCAATTGCCGGTAGTTCAGGACGCGCCGGCCGTTGTTCTCCAGCCCGTCGCCGGGACTGCCGAGGCGGTCGATCGGCATCGCGGCCACGTTCTGGTTCTCGACGTTGAGCGGCGGTGGTCCGGGGTCTTCGATCACCGGTTTTGCGGCGGTGGCCGGTTTGTCATGCGGCGGCATGTCCATGTCGGGCATGTCCATGTCCGGCATATCGTCTTTCGGGGGCTGGGACATCGGTGCCTGGGAGGCCGGTGCTGGCGGCATGGGCATGGCATGATCGTGCATCGGCATGTTGCCCATCCCCATGTCCACCATGGTGCGAACGGGCCGGGGGTCCATCGGCGGCACGGGGGCGCTCATGCCGTATCGCGGGGCGAGCGTGCCACGGGCGTGGCCGGTGCGGTCCTCGCTCTGGACGAAGATCGTATAGGCGCGTTCGTCGCGCGGCTGGACGATCACGTCATAGGTTTCGGCCACGCCGATCCGGAATTCGTCCACCGGCACGGGGACGATGTCGTTGCCGTCCGCCTGCACGACCGACATCTCCAGACCCGGAATGCGCACGTCGTAGAACGACATAGCTGAGGCGTTGACGAAGCGCAGGCGGACCCGCTCACCGGGTTTGAACAGGCCGGTCCAGTTGGCGTCCGGCGGCAGGCCGTTCATCAGATGGGAATAGATGACGCCGCTGACATCGGAGATATCCGTCGCGGCCATGCGCATCCGCGCCCATTGCAGGCGGTTGCCGATGGCGCCCATCAGGCCCTGTTGCCGGGCCTGCCCGAACAGCGATGCCACCGTGCGTTGGCGAAACGAATAGTAGTCGCTGTTCATCTTAAGATTATCGACGATGTCGGCAGGAGGCACATCGCTCCAGTCCGACAGGACGATGGAATAATCGCGGTCATGGGCAATCGTATCGCCGCCTTCGGGATCGATGACGATCGCGCCGTAAAGCCCCTGCGCTTCCTGTCCGCCGGAATGGCTGTGATACCAGTAGCTGCCGCTTTGCCGGACGGGAAAGCGGTAGGTGAAGGTCTCGCCCGGCGGGATGCCGCGAAAGCTCAGGCCGGGTACGCCGTCCATGTCGGCGGGCAGGCGGATGCCGTGCCAGTGGATCGAGGTCGGCTCATCCAGGGTGTTCCGGATGTTGAGCGTTACCGTGTCGCCCTCGCGCCAGCGCAGGACGGGGCCGGGCACGCCGCCATCCACGCTGGGGGCGTTCAGGAACTTGCCGTCGATATGCAGCGGCGTGCGGCCGATCGTCAGGTCGTAGCGGTCGCGCGCGATCGGGGGCACGACGCCCGGGTAGGGGCGTGGCGTCCGGGCGAAGGCGTGTGGGCGTGCGGCGAGGGTGGACGCGCCGGCGGCCATGAAGGTGCGGCGCGCCAGCGCGGGACCGCGTGGGGGCGAAGGGACAGGCATGATATCATTCCGTCATCGGAGCGACGCGGCACGTCAGGTGCGCGTCATGCGGGAATTGCGACGATCAGATGATATGAATGCGTGGTGGACGCAGGGGTGAGGTGGGGCCGGTGCCGAAAGGGGGCTTTTCCTGACGGATGGCATTGTGGATGCGTCGCTGCGGACGCCATGGCGCTGTGACGCGCTGTTCGACGGCCAATGCGACGTTGACCGGCGCGCTGGTGTTGCAGTGCATGCAGTCATGATGCGCGGGCGATGGCTGGTGATCGCCGCAGCAGGGCGCGTGGGCCTGATGAGCGACCGCGGCAGGCGGTGGCATGGTTCGTGCGAAAGCGGTTCCTGCGGTCAGGCAGAGTAGCAGGCAAAGTCCCAGACGCCACATGGCGGGGCGACGAAGCCACGGAACGATCTTTCGCGCAATGCGGAACACGGGAGAGCGTTATCCTTCCTGGGGCGAGCAGCACACCTGTTGGCGGGAATATAACCCGACAGGATATTGAAAATTGAAGTGTATTCGGGACGAGGCACAAGGAAAGCGTTTTTCAGCCGATTTTTCAAGAACCCCCTGGGGGTATCTTGCATGCGCTTTCCGAACGGCCCATGTTTTCTTGGGAGAAATGAGGAAAACCGTCATGAGTGAAACCGTCACCATCAAGGTCGAAGGCATGTCCTGCGGGGGGTGCTCCAGTCGTCTGGCCAAGACGTTGAGCGCGATCGATGGCGTCGCGTCGGCCGACGTCAGCCATGAAGCCGGGACGGCTGTCGTGGCCTACGACCCGGCGCGCACGCGGCCGCAGGCGCTGCATGATGCCATCGAGGATGCCGGGTTCGACGTGGCGGTCTGATCGCGCCGACGGCAGGGAGGGCGTGTCATGTCGCAGGAACTGGATTTCGTCGTCGAGGGGATGAGTTGCGCGGCCTGCGCTGCGCGGATCGAGAAGGTGCTCAACCGGATCGACGGCGTGGCGGCGCTTGTAAACTTTGCCAATGCGCGCGCGCAGGTCGATCTGGCGGAGGACGCGACGCCCTCGACCGTCGTGGAGGCGGTGCGCCGGAGTGGCTTCGATGTGGCGGGGCGCGAGGTCGATCTCTCGCTCGGCGGGATGAGCTGCGCGGCCTGTGCCGCGCGGATCGAGAAGCTGCTCAACCGCCTGCCCGTCACGGAGGCCAGCGTCAATTTCGCCGCCGAGCGGGCGCATGTGCGTTTCGTCCCGGGGATCGTCTCGGTCGAGGATATGATCGGACGGATCGAGAAGGCCGGGTTCACGGCCCGACTGGTTGATGACGAGGTGCCGGACGATCCGGCGGTGCGGCGTGATGCGGCGTGGCGGCGGGAGCGGCGCGATTTCGTCATCACCGCGTTGCTGGCCGCGCCGCTGTTCATCGAGATGGCGGCGATGTTCGCCCATCGCATGCTGTTGCCGCTCTGGATGCAGTTCGTGCTGGCGACGGCGGTGCAGGTGTTCGGCGCGCGGCATCTTTATGGCCGGTCCTGGAATGCGGTGCGGGGCGGTTCCGCGAACATGGATGTGCTGGTCGTGCTGGGTACCGGCATCGCCTACGTGTTCAGCAGTGTCGTCTTTCTGCTGGGGCTGCATCAGCCGGTTTATTTCGAAGCCAGTGCGACGATCATCACGCTGATCTCGCTCGGACGGCTTCTGGAGTCGCGCGCGAAGAACCGCACCAGCGCCGGAATCGAGCGCCTGCTGCATTTGCGGCCGGCGATTGCGCATGTTGTCGATGGCGAGGCGATCATCGACCGGCCTGTCGCATCGCTGCGGGTGGGCGATGTATTCGTCGTGCGACCGGGAGAAAGCGTTCCGGTGGATGCGTGCGTCGTGGCGGGGGCCTCGGACATCGACGAATCCATGCTGACCGGCGAAAGCGTGCCGGTTCTGAAGCGGGAGAAGGACGAGATTTTCGCCGGCACGATGAACGCCAACGGCACGCTGCGCGCGCGCGCGACCGGCGTCGGGGCCGATACGGCGCTGTCCCGGATCGTGCGGATGGTCGAGCAGGCACAGGGGTCGAAAGCCCCGATGCAGCGTCTGGCGGACCGGGTTTCGGGTGTTTTCGTGCCGGTGGTTCTGGGTCTGGCGCTGCTGACGTTTCTGGTGGGCTGGGCTGTCATCGGGTCCGCTTCGTGGAGTCTGATATCCGCCGTGTCGGTTCTGGTGATTGCCTGTCCCTGTTCGCTGGGGCTGGCGACGCCGACGGCGATCATGGTCGGCACCGGCAAGGGGGCGCAGGCCGGTATCCTGTTCCGTCATGCCGAGGCGCTGGAGCGGGCGCAGAAGCTGACGACGCTGGTGCTGGACAAGACCGGCACGCTGACGGAAGGCGCGCCGTCGGTCAGTGACGTCCGGGCGGCGCCGGATGTCGGGATCGCGCGGCTGCTGGCGGTGGCGGTGGGTCTGGAGCAGGATTCCGAACACCCGCTGGCACGGGCCATCGTCGCGCACGCGGCGGCGGAGAAGGTCGCGCCGGTTTCGGTGAGTGGTTTTCAGGCCGTGCCGGGGCAGGGCGTGACGGCGCAGATCGATGGACAATCCGCACGGCTGGGTGCGCCGCGCTTCCTGCGCGAGAACGGCGTGGCGCTGGATGACGCGCGGATCGCCGACTGGGAAGCGCAGGGCAGGACGGTGATCGCCGTGGCGCTGGGCGATCGTCCGCTGGGCCTGATCGCACTAGCGGACCGGTTGCGCCCGGACGCGGTGGCGACGGTGCGGGCGCTGCATGATCGTGGGCTGCGGGTTGTCATGCTGACGGGTGACAACGCCCGGGCGGCCGCCCGTGTCGCGCAGGAAGCGGGGATCGATGACGTGATGGCCGAGGTTCTGCCGGGCGAGAAGGCGGACCGCGTATCGGCCCTGCGGCGGGATGGGGCGGTGGTCGGCATGGTGGGAGATGGCATCAACGATGCGCCCGCGCTGGCGGCGGCGGATATCGGCTTTGCGATCGGCGCGGGTTCGGCCGTGGCGATCGATACGGCGGATGTGGTGCTGATGCGCAGCGAGCTGACGGGCCTGCTGGATGCGCTGTCGCTTTCGCGGGCGACGCTGGCGAAGATCCGGCAGAACCTGTTCTTTGCGTTCGTCTATAATCTGCTGGGTCTGCCGCTGGCGGCGCTGGGACTGCTCAACCCGATCGTGGCCGGCGCGGCGATGGCCATGAGTTCGGTTTCGGTGGTGAGCAATTCGCTCCTGCTCAACCGCTGGCGGCCCCGGCAGTTGGCGCGTACGGCTGGCTCGCGCTAAGGAGGGAGATGACGCGAGCAGGAGAACCGGAACCGATGCAGCAGACGATCGCACGCCGTGTGGCGCAGGGGCAGGGTCTCGAGCCGGCGGATGTGGTCGTTCGCAATGTGCGGTTGTTCGATCTCGTTACCGGCGATCTGATCGACACCGATATCGCCGTATGCGGTGACACGATCGTCGGCACGCTGGGGCGTTACGAGGGGCGGCGCGAGATCGACGGGCGTGGCCGTATCGCGGTGCCGGGCTTCATCGACACGCATCTGCACGTCGAATCCTCGCTGGTGACGCCTTTCGAGTTCGATCGCTGCGTCCTGCCGCATGGTGTGACGACCGCGATCTGCGACCCGCACGAGATGGCGAATGTTCTGGGGACGGCGGCGTTCGACTATTTCCTGGCCTGTGCCGAGCGTACGGTGATGGATCTGCGCGTCAATCTTTCCAGCTGCGTGCCGGCCACGCCGATGGAGACGTCCGGCGCGGCGCTGGTGGCGTCCGACCTGCTGCCCTATCGGGACCACCCCAAGGTGATCGGGCTGGCGGAATTCATGAACTTTCCCGGCGTGCTGAACGGCGATGCCGGCTGCCTGGACAAGCTGGCGGCTTTCGCGGGCGGGCATATCGACGGTCATGCGCCCCTGCTGCGCGGGCGGGCGCTGAACGGTTATCTGGCCGCGGGTATCGCGACCGATCATGAAGCGACGGCGGCGGACGAGGCGCTGGAGAAGATCCGCAAGGGCATGACCGTACTGATCCGCGAGGGGTCGGTCTGCAAGGATCTGGCCGCGCTCGTGCCGTTGCTGACGCCGGAGACGGCGGCGTTCTTCGCGTTCTGCACGGACGACCGCAATCCGCTGGAGATCGCCCATGAAGGGCATCTGGATTTCATGATCCGCACGGCCATCGCGCGTGGCGTGGCGCCCGTCGCGGCCTATCGCGCGGCATCGCTGACGGCGGCGACGGCCTTCGGCCTGCGCGATCGGGGCATGATCGCGCCGGGGAGGCGGGCGGATATCGTCCTGCTGGACGACCTGCGGGAATGCCGCGTGTCGGACGTGATCTCGGCGGGGCGGCTGGTGGACGATGCGTTGTTCGCCGCGCGGGAGATCGTGCCGCCGGTCGGGCTGGAGAGCGTCAGGCTCGCGCGCGCGGTGACGGCGGCGGACATGGCGGTTGCGGGCGATGGGCGCGACATGCCGGTGATCGGCATCGTGCCGGGGCAGATCATCACCGACTTCCTGCGCGATGATCTGCCGAGCGCGGATGGCGTGGTTTCGGGCGATCCGGCGCGGGATATCGCCAAGGTGTGCGTCGTGGCGCGGCACGGCATGAACGACAATATCGGGCGCGGTTTCGTGCGCGGGTTCGGGCTGCGGGAGGGAGCGCTGGCGTCCTCCGTCGGGCATGACAGTCACAATATCTGCGTCGTCGGGACGAATGACGCGGATATGGCGGCGGCGGTGAACCGGCTGGCCGCGACCGGTGGCGGGTTCGTGGCGGTGCGCGACGGCGAGATCGTGGCCGAGCTGGGGTTGCCGGTGGCGGGGCTGATGAGCGATGCGCCGTTCGAGACGGTGCGCGATGCGCTGGTCGAGCTGCGCCGTGTGGCGCGCGGCCTTGGCGGTGCGCTGGAGGAGCCGTTCCTGCAACTGGCTTTTCTGCCGTTGCCGGTCATTCCCCATTTGAAGATCACCGATCGCGGGATGATCGACGTTTCGACGATGACGCTGGTCTGATCCTTGCCGCCGATGGCACGATATCGGTTCGTTCTGCCGGTCGCGCTATCGGTGTTGCTGCTGGTCATGCTGGGGGCGTTGGGAACCGGGCGCTATGCGATCGCGCCGGTCCACATCGTGCAGGCGCTGGCGGGGGGTGGCGATGCGACGACGCATGTGGTCGTCTGGCAGGCGCGTCTGCCGCGCCTGCTGGCGGCGGCGATGATCGGGGCCGGACTGGCGGTGAGTGGCGCGACGTATCAGGCCGTGTTCCGCAATCCGCTGGTGGCGCCCGACCTGCTGGGCGTGCTGAGCGGTGCGGCATTCGGCGCGGCTTCGGCAATCCTGCTGGGTGCATCGGGCGCGGGCGTGCAGGCGGGAGCGTTCGGCGGCGGCATTCTGGCCATGGCGACGGGGCTGGGGGTGGCACGGCTGCTCGGTGGCGGGGGATTGCTGGCGCTTGTTCTGGGCGGGCTGATCGCCAATGCCATTTTCACGGCGCTTGTTTCCCTGATGAAATACGTGGCCGATCCGCAGGATCAGCTGCCGGCCATCGTCTACTGGCTGCTGGGCAGTCTGGCGCAGGTCGGCTGGGGGCAGATCGTCTGGCTGACGCCTGCGCTGGTGTTGGCGCTCGTGCCGCTGCTGGCGGCGGGGCGGATCATGGACGTCCTGTCGCTGGACGATGACGAGGCGCGCAGTCTGGGTGTGCCGGCCCGGACGTGGCGGCTGGCGGCCATCGGGTTCGCGACGTTTCTGGCCGCGCTGACCGTTTCGGTTGCGGGCATCATCGGCTGGGTCGGGCTGCTGACGCCGCATCTGGCGCGGCTGCTGGTCGGCGCGCCGCATCGGCGGATGGTGCCGTTGAGTGCTGTTCTGGGGGCCGTGGGTGTGGTGCTGGCCGATACGGTGGCGCGCACCCTGACGCCGGGCGAGATACCGCTTGGCATGTTGACGGAACTGTTCGGCGCGGTGGCTTTCGTGCTGGTCCTGCGTCGCTTGCGGCAGGACGTGGCCTGATGGCCACGATTGCCGCCGGGGGCGTGGTGTTCGGGCGGGAGCGGCCTGTTCTGCGTGGCATCGACTTCGCGCTTTCCGGCGGGGAGATGGTCGGGCTGCTGGGCGTGAACGGCGCGGGAAAGAGCACCTTGCTGCGGGTTCTGCTCGGTTTGCTGGCGCCGCAGGCGGGCGTGGTGCGGCTGAATGGTGTGGCGCTGTCCGGCTGCCGGCGTTCGGCGATCGCCCGTTCCATGGCTTATGTGCCGCAGGGTCAGGATAGGCGGCTGTCCTTCACGGTTGCGGAGATGGTGATGCTCGGCCGGGTGCCGCAGGCCGGGCTGCGCGGTGCGGTGTCCATGCGGGATCGTCGGATCGTCGATCAGGCGCTTGAACGCCTGGGACTGCATGCGCTTGCCGGGCGGCCCTGCAATGCGCTCTCGGGCGGTGAGTGGCAGCGTGTGTTGCTGGCGCGCGCACTGGCGCAGGACACGCCGATCCTGATTCTCGACGAGCCGTTGAGCGGGCTGGATTACGGGCATCAGCTTCGGCTGCTCGACCTGTTGCGGCAACTGGCATGGGAGGGGAAGGCGGTGCTGCTGACCTCCCACCGGCCGGAGGAGCTTTTCGCGCGGGCGGATCGCGTGGCCGTGTTGCGCGATGGCGTGATTGCGGCGGATGGCGCGCCGGAGGTGGTGATCGAGGCCGCGGCGATGTCCGCGCTCTACGATGTGCCGCTGCGGCAGGTCGATGAGGGGCGGCATCGGTTTTTCTATCGGGCGGAGGCACCGGAAGGATGAGGATTTTGTGGAAGCGAATGCTGGGGGCGTTGCTGCTGCCCGGCCTGGCGCAGGCCGCGCCGCCGCAGCGCATCGCCGATGCGTGGTATGCGCATAATGCCACCCTGATCCTGTTGGGTGCCACGGACCGGATCGTCGCGACGGTGGATGACCCGAAGCGTGTGCCGTGGATGTTCCACATCAAACCGCAACTGGCGCGCGCCAGTTTCGTCCCGACGGAGGCGATGAACGCCGAGGAATTGCTGCGTCTGCGGGCCGATCTGGTGTTCGTGACGCGCTCCGGCCATTCGGCGCCGGCATTGCGGGCGGCGGGGCTGAACGTGGTGGAAGAGGGGTTCAGCACGTTCGATGGTCTGCTGGACTGCGTGACGTCCACGGCGGCGTTGCTGGAGGACCCGAAGGCGATGGCGCGCGCGCGGGATTACCGGCAGGCGTTCGAGGCCGAGCTTCGGGATTCGGCGGCGGTCGCGCATGAGCCGCCGCGCGTGCTGCATGTCCAGTCGCTCAGGCCGTTGAAGGTCGATGGCGACGGCACGATCATCGATGCGTGGATTCGCCATGCCGGTGGCATGAATGCCGCCATGGGCGTGCATGGCAACATGCAGACGGTGACGATCGAGCAGGTTCTGGCCTGGAATCCATCGATCGTCATCATCGGCGCGCGGGCCGGCGACCCGGGGCAGCTGTCGCACGATCCGCTCTGGCAACGGGTGGCGGCGGTCCGGGATGGGCATGTGTATCGCAATCCGGAGGGGGTGTTCCCCTGGGATCGCTACAGCCCGGAAATGCTGCTGCAATTGCAATGGGCGCGGGATATCGTCCAGAAAGGCGGCGTGGATCGGCCGGCGATGATTGAGCGTATCCGTTCCTTCTATCGGCGTTTCTATGATAGCGCGCTGGATGCGTCGGATGCCGGGCGTATTCTGGATGGGTTGCCGCCGGTGCCATGAATGTAACGGCGTGAAACGACAGGTGATGCGGCGGCGGCGCTGCTTTGCGTTACTGTGCCGTTTATGTCACATGAAAAATTTAATTCTCCACGATGAGCCGTCATGTCAGGTTTCTTTCTGTCGTCCTGACAGTTGGTCTGGGTGGTTCGGGCCATGCAGCGCCGGCGAATGCCGGATATTTCATGCCGCGCCGTGCGCCGCCGCCTACGGGTGATGTGACGACGGGGACAAGGGCGCTCATACCACCCGGTAATCCGGGTGCCTCGGTCGTAATCGATAATGTCGCGTTTCCGGCCATCACGCCGCAGGAAATCGCGGCGTTCGACAGGAAATCGATCGACAGGATCGGCCCGTTCGACGTGCAGAGCCGTCACGATTCGCCGTTGATGGAGGAGAAGGGCGTGACGATGACGCTCGCCTATCCCGTCAAGGCCGTGCCGGGGCTGGATCTCGTGGCCAACCTGTTCGGCGGCCATCGGGATACGCGTCTGGGCGCGGCGGCCGGTTCGGCGGCGGTGACGGGCGGCATCCGCTTTCGCTGGTAGCCGCCGCGCAGGTTGAAATCTAGTGCTGTGCCGCCGGGGAAGCCGGGGGTGCCGAAGCGTTCTGGCCGGATTTCTCGGAGACGGTGACGTTAGGATTGACGGTGCGGTTGGTCACGTCGAACGACACGGCATCCATGGTGGTGACGTCCACGTCGTCCCCGACTTTCAGCGTCGCGAGGAAATCCTGCATCGGTTTCTGATGGATGGCGACGGTGCGTGTCATGTCGTCCGGATCGGTGAACGTGACGGTGTGGTGCGGCACGTCGATGGCCAGGACATGCACACGCTGACGGCGGAAGGAAATCAGCGTGCCGTGCGGGTGGCGATGCACGTAACCTTTGGCGGAGGAGACGGTGGATTCAGGTGCCGGCGCGTCGGGCGGGACGATCTCGGCATCGATCGTCTGGAAGAAGCGCAGGTTGATCTGGTCGCCCGGTTGCAGGTGCGGCAGGTTATGTGCGCCTTTCGGCACGTTCACCGTCACCAGACCGCCGGTATGATCGCGCAGCAGGACATTGCCGTTCCCGGAATCGACTGTCTCGACGACCGCGCTCGTGACCTGATTGCCGGTAATGGCCGATGCCTGTGCCCACGCGTGGGGTGTCAGGACGGTCGGGGCAGCGGCCAGTGTTGAAGCCAGAACCAGAGCCGCAAGCGGGCGGCGCAATGCGTAAGCCAATGACCATTTCCTTCTGACGAATGCGTAGCCGCGTGGCGTCATGCGTCACGCGCATACCGATCTTGAAGCAAATCGTCGTCGGATAAAATGCCGGTGCGCGTGTTTTTGATGCGACGGCTCAGATCGCCGTGCCTTCGTCGTCGTCATCGGGTTCGATGGGGTCATCGCTCAGGCCGCCATCATCCTCCCATTCGTCGCCGTCATCGTCGGTGGGCAGGGAGAGATCGTCCTCGTCCTCCTGCAGGCCGCCGTCGTGTTCGTCGCGCAGGCCCGGCGGGTCCGACGCGAGTTCGGGATTATGGGGATGCTTCGGCAGTGGTGGCTGGTTCGATGTGTCGGGCATGATCTCTCTCCCGCTTCGACAAGCCATCAATGAAGGACGGGTGAGGGCGGTTGCCGGGAGAGGAAAAAATATCTGCTCATCGGCCCGGCGGGGCTGGAAAGACACGGACAGGTGGCGCGCCCGCTGGTCAGCGGCGTCGCAGGCCGGTGCCGGGGCGACGTTTCCGGCGCTCGGTTCGATGGACCGAAGGGTTTGTTCGTGGGGCGGGTCGATCGGATGAACCTGGAAAGCCACGTCGATGACCTGTCGCAGGATGGTGTCCCGCGACAGGGACCGGATGACGTCTTCCGGGGTGCCGACATGCAGGTCGAAGGCGGTCAGCAACTGCGTTTGCGACAGATGTTCCGTGTTCACCCCGTCGGCCTGTCCGGCGTGGGTCATGATGCCCCGGAACCGTTTCAGGCCGGTTGCGACCAGCGGCGTCGCGGTCGTCGGCGACGAAAACGCTGCGGGAGGCCACGATCCGGGGCGCGGCCTTCGTCGAGAAGGCGGGTGAAGAAGTTATAGGCGGGTGCGGCTGGCGGGGGCATGAATGAACAGGCCTTTCCGGAGCGGCGAGGTTAGCCCAGCAGATGGAAATAACGGATTGCGAACCACATGCCGATCAGCAGGACGATGCCGCTGACGACGACTGGCAGGATCAGGCCGAAGACGATGCCGCTGCGGGTCGGGGGCGGTTCGGCGATGCCGGCCTGCCGTTCGATCGCGTCGGCTTCCGCGTCCGGGTCGGTCCATTCATAAGCCATGGGGTTGTTCCTCCTTGTGGAAAACCGTTCCTTAGGCGTCATCCGATCATGGATTGAGGCTTTCGGCCACCTTTGAAACCGGCAGGTCCGTGAGGTCGGGCGCGCGCAGGATGTCGACCTGTCCGGGTGTCCGCCCGACGGGTGCCGTCAGGCGGGGGTTGCTTTCGCCCGAGAAGAGCACCGTGGCGCGGCAGCCCATGGCGGCGGCCAGATGCATCGGGCCGGTATCGTTGCCGATCGCCCGTTGCGCGCGCGCTGCCAGACCGCCGAGCGCCGTCAGGTCCGTTTGTCCGGTGAGATCGAGTGCCCGTGGGCATATCGATGTGATCGTCGCGGCTGTTTCGCTGTCCGCTGCCGTGCCGATCACGACCGGGCGGATGCCGCGTTCGGCCAGCCGCAGGGCGAGTGCGCCGAAATGCTTCGCCGGCCAGCGTTTGGCGGGGCGATGGGGTGCGGCGCCGGGGACCAGCAGCGCGTAGGGCTGGTCGAGCCGGGGGCCGGCATCGGACAGCCATGTCAGGTCCGGATAGGGAACGGGCGCGATGCCGGCGCGGATCAGCTGGTCCCGCTGGCGTGCGATGGTGTGCATGTCGTCCCGCCACGGGTTGTCGTGCGGCAGCGTGCAGCCCGGCGCGATGCCGGACCACGGCGGATTGCCGGCGAGGCGGAAATAGCGCGAGGAGCGTCCGGAGGTCTGAAGGTCGAAGACGCGGTCGAAGCCCGCCAGTGCCTGACGCAGGCGCCAGATGCCACGGAAATCGTGCCAGGCGGGACGCGTGTCGATGACCACGCGATCGAACCATGGACTGGTTTCCGCCATGGCGCGATAGGGCGAGGTGGTCAGCAAAGTGATCTCGGCGTGTGGAAATGCCGCGCGGATGGCGGCGAACGGCCCGAAAGACAGCACGAAATCGCCCAGCGCGCCGAGCTTGATGACCAGAATGCGCAACATGCTCCCGTTCTAGCGCGCGCGGGGCGCAGATGATACGCCAGCGATCACGACGAAACCGGACCTGTCCATCATGACCGAATCGAAACCGCTCATCCTCTCCTTCGGCAGCGTCAATATCGACGTTACCGCCCGTGCGCGCCGACTGCCGCGCCCCGGTGAAACCGTGCATGCCCATGGCTATACGCTGGGCCTGGGCGGGAAGGGCAGCAACCAGGCCGCCGCGGCGGCGCGACTTGCCGCGTCCCTGGGCTTGCATGCGGCGCTGGTGGGGCGGGTCGGGCGCGATGCGTTCGGTGCGCAGGCACGCGCCGATCTGGAACGCTTCGGGGTCGATCTTCAGGGGCTGCGCGACGATGCCGGAAATCCCACCGGCCTTGCCCTGATCGGCATCGACGATGGTGGTGAGAACAGCATCACCGTCGCGGGCGGGGCGAATATGGCGATCGACGAGAGCGACATCGTGGCCTCGGCCGGGTTGTTCGATGCGGCGCGCGTCCTGCTGTTGCAGCTTGAGATCCCGCAAGCGGCTGTTCTGGCGGCCGCGCGACACGTCAGGCGCCGTGGTGCGATTGTGGTGATGGACCCTGCGCCGGCACCGGAAGAGGGCTTGCCGGAGGCGCTGTGGCCGCTGATCGACATCATCACGCCCAATGAGAGCGAGACCGCCAGATTGACCGACATCGAGCCGCAGACGGCTGACGAGGCCGCTGCGGCGGCACGGCAGCTGGTGGCGCGCGGTGCGGCGGGCGCAGTCGTGAAGATGGGTGGTCGTGGCGTCTGGTGGCAGCACGGTGATGACGGCGGCTTCGTACCGCCGTTCCGCGTGACGCCGATCGACACCGTGGCGGCGGGGGACTGTTTCAATGCCGGGCTTGCCGTGGCGCTGGCCCAGGGACGCGACCTTGCCGGGGCGACACGCGTCGCGGCAGCGTCTGGCGCCCTGGCGACGACGAAACATGGCGCGGCGGATGCGGCGCCCACATGGCCGGAGGTCTCGGCCATGCTGGAAGGTGGCTGAGGGGCCTATGCCTGCCAGAGGCCGTGCGTCTTGTGCCATTCCTCCAGCGATTGTTCGGGGTAGCCGTCGAAGGCTTCATCGCCTTCCCGTATATCGGGCGTCACCCAGTCGGCCTTCGAGCCGAGCATGATGTGAACGCGCGATGGCGGAACGGGCAAGGGCGTGTCGATGACCCCGGCTGCCGGATGCAACAGTGCCGGCCAGCGGGCGTCGTAAAGCCAGAGCGCCGTGCCGCAGCTGCCGCAGAAATGGCGTTCCGCCGCGCTGTGCCTGACATGTCCGCCGTGACGGCCGGTCACCGCATGCGCCATCTGCTTTCGATGATGCGGATCGTGCAGTTTCAGCGTATCCGCCATGCCGGAGAGGTTGATGGCATAGCCGCCCGTACCTGCTGTCTTGCGGCAGATGGAGCAGTAGCAGAGTTGATAGGGCACGGGGGCCTGGCTCTGCACGGAAAAGGAAATGGCGCCGCACTGGCAGGTGCCTTCGAGCAACATCGGCATGAGAGTCTCCTGATTTCCCGAACGGACCGGGCTGCGTGAAACTTTTGGCGCGCCCGACGCCTATCAATAATGTCAGAAGGGGAGTGCAGGTTCATGTCCGAGGACGAACATCGCTGGTCAGCCGAGGTGACCGAGCATAGCGACGCCATGGACATCGAACATGGCACGTTCAGCCATGACGATCCGCATGAGATCGCCCTGGCATTGAAGCATGCTGCCGAGAGCAGCGAACGGCGGAAAAGCGATCCGTTCCGTTCGGCCATGTCGATGCTCAACTTCTACATCAATCGTGCCGGCAAAAACCTCTCCCGGGCCGAGCACGAGAAACTGGAACGCACGAAGCCCGAACTGCGGAAGGTGTTCGGGCGGCCGCCGGAATGACGTGCGGGCCTCAGGCGGCCTCCGCTTCCGCGCGGATGGCCGCCGCCACCCATTCGGCCACGCGGATACCGTCGATCCCGGCGGAGAGGATGCCGCCCGCGTAGCCCGCGCCCTCGCCAGCGGGGAACAGGCCGCGCCAGTTCGGGTTCTGCCCGGACGCGTCCCGCGCAATGCGGATCGGGGAGGAGGTGCGCGTTTCCACGCCGGTCATCACGGCGTCGTTCATGGAAAAGCCCTTCAGCTTGCGTTCGAAACGCGGCAGGGCCTCGCGAATGGCCTCGATGGCGAAGTCCGGCAGGCTGAGTGACAGATCGGTCGGCGTCACGCCCGGCCTGTAGGACGGCACGACGCTGCCCAGGTGCGTGGAGGGCCGTCCCGCCAGAAAATCGCCGACGAGTTGGGCGGGGGCCTTATAATCGCCGCCGCCTGCCTCGAAGGCCGCGCGCTCCCACTGGCGCTGGAATGCGACGCCGCCCAGCACGTCGTCGGGAAAGTCGCGTTCCGGCGTGACCTCGACGACGATTCCGGCATTTGCGTTCCGTTCCGCGCGCGAATACTGGCTCATGCCGTTGGTGACGACCTGATTGGCTTCCGACGTGGCGGCCACGACGGTGCCCCCTGGGCACATGCAGAAGGAATAGACCCCGCGACCGTTGCTGGCGTGGTGCACCAGCTTGTAGTCGGCGGCGCCCAGCAGCTTGTGTCCGGCCTGGGGGCCGAAGCGCGCCGTATCGATCATGGACTGCGGATGTTCGATCCGCACGCCGATGGAGAACGGTTTGGCGTTCATGGCCACGTCGTTTTCGCGCAGCATCTCGAAACTGTCGCGGGCGGAGTGGCCGATCGCCAGCACGACGTGGGAGGCCGGCAGTTCGGTGCCGTCCGCAAGGCGCAGGGCACGGATGCGTCTGGGCGTGCCGTCGCCGATGATGCCGTCCACCCGGGTGTTGAACCGGTATTCGCCGCCAAGGCGTTCGATCTCCGCGCGGATATGTTCGACCATCGAGACGAGGCGGAACGTGCCGATATGCGGTTTGGAAACGTAGAGGATTTCTTCCGGTGCGCCGGCCTTGACGAATTCCTCCAGAACCTTGCGGCCGAGATGGCGGGGATCGCTGACGCCGCTCCAGAGCTTGCCGTCCGAGAACGTGCCTGCCCCGCCTTCGCCGAACTGCACGTTGCTTTCCGGGGTGAGGACGGATTTGCGCCAGAGCGCGAAGGTATCGACCGTGCGCTCCCGCACGACCTTCCCACGTTCCAGAACGATCGGGCGCAGGCCGGCCTGCGCGAGGATCAGGGCCGCCATCAACCCGCAGGGCCCCGCGCCGATCACGACCGGGCGCGGTGACTCCGGCGGTGCTTCCGGCAGGTGGTAGCGCGTATCGGGCGTGCGCTGGACGTTGGGATCGTCCGCGAAGCGCGCCAGCACGGCTTCCTCGTCGTCGACCTCGACATCCAGCGTGTAGACAAGCATGATGTTGCCGCGTTTACGGGCGTCGTAACCACGGCGGGCGATGTGGATGTTGCGGATGGTGGATGCGTCGACTTTTAGCTTCTCGGATATCATTGTCATGAGAGAGCTTGGCGCATCTTCTAACGGTGCCTGGATTTGATTTAATCTTATCACTGTAATTGTGCTCTAGCAGAAGAGATTTAGAAAGCGTTTATCTTTGTATCTAAATGGGTATTAGCCGAATTAGCCATTCCGCAGGCATATTTTTTGACATATGCGACGGTTCGTAGTAAATTTTCTAGACTGGTTCCAAAGTTATATTCCTGAGAAAAATCTCTGAGGGTTATTCTGCGTGTCTAAATACAGTTATTGCCTTGTCGCTTGCGCACGTTGGGAAACCGACACAATTCAGGAATGGCTTCTGTATCATCGATCTATTGGTTTCGAGCACGTCTACCTTTACTGCAATGATGACGATGCCTCGGAATTATATGAAAAAGTCATGCCTTTCAACATGGTGGACAAGCCTTTTGTGACGTTCAATCACCACCATATTCAGGGTGACCAGAAAGGGATGTACAATCATTTTCTGGATAAATATGCTAAAGAGACAGAATATTTCATATTTTTGGACGTAGACGAATTTATCTGCATTAGAAATATCAATAATATAGACAACTTTGTAAAAGGCGGATTTAGAGATTGTGATGATATATATTTCAACTGGCTATCATTTGGGCCCAACGGTCACTTAACCCGACCCAAAGGTTCTGTTCTAGAGAATTACACAAGACGTGACAAAAGCCCATTTGTTTTGACAAAGCATCTTGTTAAAACAGCGTCTTTCTTCGAGAAACAAAGCCGCGATCATTTACCTCCGCCTTTCCATCATGCATTCTCTGCGTCGGAAAATTGGATAGCAAAGAACGTCTTGGGTGAAGATATGATGACATATCTTAGCTCCGATCATGCTACGCAGGCACACTACCTTTCAATGGACAGGAGAGGCGAACGGATTATTGAGACCGCCTGTATTTTTCACTATGCGTTCAAGTCGCTCGATGATCTGGAAAGACGGGTGCGTCGAGGCCTGAAAGGCGCTTTTGTGGGCCAGAAAATATGGCAGGATGCATTTGACTCTGAAAGCTATGTATCACTTTTCGAAAGTCTCAATACTGTTGAAGATACATATTTACAAGAATATTGGAATGGATTGGTTTTAAATGGTGTTTCGCAGAGGACGCTGCCCGGTAAAGCCATCTCGCTTAACAAGGCAAGACTTGGCAATGCCAGTCAGAGTTCTGTGTCTAAATGGTCTCTAAACGAAGACCCACAAATTGAAGCGCAAGGCGCCATAAGCGGCTCACCTACTGGCGGGTATCAATTTCATACTGATGCTGACGATACACCATGGTGGGCACTAAAATTTCCCGAAGTCACCGAGATATCGCAAATTATAATCTATAATAGAATGGATGTTCCGCACAGAGCAAACAATATCGTTGTCGAATGTTGTTCTGATGATGGAATCTGGCAAGAGGTAGGCGCCTGGAATTCCGACACGCCATTTGGCGGTATTGATGGAAAGCCTTTTGTTATAGATATAGAAGAAAAAATCAAGATAAACGGAATAAGAATTCGTGGATTATTCAAAGACTACTTGCATTTAGATCAAGTTGAAATATATTGATTCTGAGGAAGGTATGAAAGCATACAAGAAGGACTTGAGCTCCTTAATGGTCTTGAGTCATAGTCCTGATGTTCACATATATCAAAACGCCTTATATGTTCCAAAGAGATTCAACTTTGATCCTGACGTTGGTATTTACACCGAAGTAGGATTTCTTGTTCCGCAAGCAGCGCTTTTCCATAAAAGGCCGATGGAGACGAAGGGACATAGCAGTATCAGTTCTTTGGATATGACCCTAGAATATGATATCTGCGAGAGCGCATTTTATGTTGGACATATCGACTTACATTATGGGCATGTAATTACTGAATTTTTATCGCGCCTATGGGCTTTAAGAGATTATAGACGAGATAAACAAAAACTCCTGTTCCATTCTATATATGATGAAGAGACTGTCTTTTCTTGCTCTTGGTTTGTTGAACTTTTGGCGTTGTGCGGACTTTCTCGAGATGACTTTCAATATTTTTGTGTGCCGACAAGAATAAGGAAATTAACAGTTCCATCGCCCGCTTTTGGTGAGAATAATTTCGTCTATAAATCGTTCTCAGATTATTGTTCTCAAGTAGGTCGGTTGATCGAAAAAGAAAATCGCAAAAAATATTTTAATAAGAACATTTGGTTGGCTAGGTACAAACTAACAAAAGGAACTTTTAAGTTATCAAATGAGGAAGAATTGTGTAATGAACTTATTAAATACGGATTCAAAATTGTTTTCCCGGAATTTTTGTCTGTGTCGGAGCAGATATCACTATTTAATTCAAATGTTGTTTGTGGGCTCATAGGGTCCGCATTTCATACGTCCATTTTCCAAAAAAAATCCAGAATTGTCTGTCTTACTAAAAATCAGCCTTCAGAGAATTTTATTCTGATGGATGCTGTTAGTGATGCTGATGCAACCTATCTGGATTACCCATTGTCGGATGCTGAACAAGACAAAAACTTTTTTTATACTCAGAAGTGCGAAAACATATCTGATATTGCTCAGATAATATTTAAAGAGTGTCAAAATAAATTAGAAAAAATCGATACGAAAGAGGACTTGTTGAAAGAAACTATCAGAAATTATGAAAATGCCGAGTTAAAAAAAATCGATGAACGTTTTCGTAGAGCAATACCGGGAAAAATAAAAGAAAGGGCCCGTTTTCAAGAATATGAAAATCTAACAGGAGAAAAATTTTTACTAAAAACTGAGCAGAGCTCTGTTTCAAAATGGTCTAAATATATGGATCGAAATAAAGAATCTCATCGTGCATTGGAATTATCTACTGATTTAGATCATTATATTCATACGGATGAAGAAGAAAATCCATGGTGGTCAATAAGTTTTCTATTTTCGTGTGACATAAATGAAATAGTTGTTTATAATAGGATCGATAGCGTATTTTTGGCTTCAAAATCTAATGATATAATTATCAATTTCACTTATGAAGACGGAATTTCAAAGGATGTTTATTTACGAAAATCATCAATCCCATTTGGCGGAATGGATGGACATCCTTTGGTTTGGAAACCAATAACTTTGGAACGCTCTGTAAAAACCGTTAAGTTAGAGCTGAGGAAAAAATCGTTTCTTCATTTTTCCTACATTGAGATTTTTGGGCGACGATCAGCATAAACCTTGCCTTTCAGAGCTGTGAGCGTAATGGCATGCACCACCACCACCACCACCACCACCACCATCCCACGACCTACGGCAGCGCTTTCGCCATCGGCATAGCGCTCAACGTCGCCTATATTCTCGCCGAGGTCATATGGGGCGTCTGGGCGCATTCCCTGTCGTTATTGTCCGATGCGGGGCATAACCTGTCCGATGTGCTGGGGCTGGGGGGTGCCTGGCTGGCGCAGCATCTGGCGGCGCGTGCGCCTTCGGCCCGGTTCACGTATGGTCTGCGGCGCTCCACCATTCTCTCGGCGCTGGGCAATGCGGTTCTGCTGCTGCTGGTGACGGGCGGTATCGTCTGGGAGGCTGTCCAGCGTCTGGTTCATCCTGCGCCGGTGGCGGGGATGACGGTCATGGTTGTGGCGTTCGCCGGTATCGTCATCAACGGTGCGACGGCGTTGCTGCTCATGCGCGACAGCCATCATGACCTGAACATGCGGGGTGCCTTCCTGCATATGGCGTCCGATGCGCTCATGTCGTTCGCTGTGGTCGTGACTGGCCTTGTCATCATGCTGACGCGCTGGACGGTGCTCGATCCGATCGTCAGTCTCGTGGTGTCCGGCGTGATCGTCTGGGGCACGTGGTCGCTTTTGCGCAAATCGCTGGATATGGCGCTGGATGCCGTGCCTGCGCGTATCGATCCGGCTGCCGTCGATACCGCGTTGCGGGGGCTGACGGGTGTCGCGGATGTGCATCATCTGCATATCTGGTCGCTCAGCACGACGGAAACGGCGCTGACGGTGCATCTCGTGGTCGATGAAAGCTTGACGACGGATAATGCTCTGCTCCACACCGCAACGCATATGCTGATGCACCAATTCGATATCGCCCACCCGACCTTCCAGGTCGAGCGGGGCCACTGTGCCACGCACGCGTCGGATGTGTGTGCCGTGCCGCACGCCTGACGCGGATGCGACCGGACGGGAAGCTGCGTCTGGGCTGGTGGTCGCTTGCCGTCAGCCTGCTGGTTCTGGGCCTGAAATATCTTGCCTGGCGGGTGAGTGGCAGCGCCGCGTTACTGTCGGATGCGATTGAGACGATCATCAACGTGGCGGCGGCGATCGGTGCCTTGTGGGCGCTGACGGTCGCGTCCCGGCCGCCGGACGAAAATCACAATTACGGGCATGAGAAGGCGGAGTATCTGTCCGCCGTCATGGAGGGGGTGCTGGTCATTCTGACGGCGATCGGCATTGCCGTCGTCGCCTGGCAGGACTGGTGGACGCCGACGCCGCTGCTGGCGCCGTGGCGGGGTGTGGCGCTTAACGCGCTGGGTGGCCTGGTCAATCTGGGCTGGGGGCTGGCACTGGTGCGGGCGGGTCGCCAGCGGCGTTCGCCGGCATTGACGGCCAATGGCCGTCACGTGATTTCGGATGTCTGGACGACGGTTGCGCTGGTGATCGGCGTCTCGCTGATTCCGATTACCGGGTATTTGCGGCTGGATGCCATCATTTCCGGCCTGGTGGCTGTCAACGTGCTGCGCGTGGGCTTCGAGATGACGCGTCGTTCGATTGCCGGGCTGATGGATGAAGCGCCGGGATCGGAGATGATGCAGGCGGCGAGGGCGGTGATTTCCGAGACGGCCGAGGGCGCTCTTGAGGCGCATGACCTGCGTTTCCGCAGCGCGGGGAGCATCAGCTTTATCGATTTCCATCTTGTGGTGCCGGGGGAGATGCGGGTTCAGGATGCGCATGTCATCTGTGACCGGATCGAGCATGCGCTACGGCGGCATTTCGGACGTGCCGTCATCCATATTCATGTCGAGCCGGAAGACAAGGCCAAGCAGACGGGTGTGCCTGTCGTACCATAAACGGCACCTTTCATGACCGTAACCTCGATTATGCTGGTGCGTTGCTTGACCCGGGACTGGCAATCCTGTCAGGACCGGGCCCAGGGCGCCGCCGGACCGGTTGTCGTCTTCTTGGGCATCTTGATGGGAACGCCATGAGACCGAGCACCGCGTTGCGGCAGAGCAATCGCATTCAGTATCTTCGTCGGTCGGCCCGTGTCACGACCACGCAGTGGCGACGCACGTTGACCTACTGGCTCGGTGCGATTCTGGTGGGGATTGTCGCCGTCGGCTTTGCCGAGGCTGCCGACTGGGCTGCGCGCGCGCGGTCGCGCATGGTGCATTGGGACCCGTGGATCATGGTGGTGGTCATCCCGGGCGGGCTGGCGTTGTCCACCTGGCTGACGCGCCGGTTCTTCCGGGGGGCGCAGGGCAGTGGCATTCCCCAGACAATCGCGACGCTGCACATCGATAATTTCGGGGTGGTCGACAGGGTTCTGTCGCTGAGGACGGCTTTCGGCAAGATCCTGCTGACGACATTCGGCTTGCTGTGTGGCGCGTCCATCGGGCGTGAAGGTCCGACGGTGCAGATCGGCGCGTCCATCATGCATGCGTTTTCGCGCCTGCTGGGCCATTCGAATGTCACGGCCAAGCGCGGCGCCATTCTGGCCGGTGGCGCGGCGGGGGTCTCGGCGGCGTTCAACACGCCGCTGGCTGGCATCGTCTTCGCGATCGAGGAACTTTCCCACTCCTTCGAGCAGCGCACATCCGGCACGATGCTGACAGGCGTGGTGCTGTCGGGTGTCACCGCCATCGCGCTGGTCGGCAACTATACCTATTTCGGCCATACGGACGTCGATGTGCCGATCGGCATTTCATGGATCGCCGTGTTGACCTGCGGGATCGTCGGCGGTCTGGCCGGCGGATCGTTTTCCGCGATCCTCATTCGTGCCTCGAAAGGCATTCCGGGTGCCCTGGGCCGTTTCATCATGCAGCGTCCCGTTGCCTTCGCGGCGTCCTGCGGGTTGGTGCTGGCGGTTCTTGGCCTCGTCTCGCACGGGGCGACCTATGGCACCGGTTATGCCCAGGCCCGGGCGATCATCGATGGGTCGGAGCACTACCCGGCGTCCTTCTTCATCCTGAAATTTCTGGCGACCATCGTGTCGTACTGCTCCGGCATACCGGGCGGTCTGTTCGCGCCGTCCCTGGCCATCGGCGCGGGCATCGGCGGCTGGATCGAGCAGTTCCTGCCGCATACCACGCCCGGCGCGGTGGTGTTGCTCGGCATGGTCGCGTATTTCTCCGCCGTCGTGCAGGCGCCGTTGACCGCGACGGTGATCGTCATGGAGATGTGCGACAACCAGCAGGTGACGCTTGCGCTGATGGCGACGTCCTTCCTGGCGTTCGGCGTGTCACGGATGATCTGCGCGCATGCGCTGTATGGCGCGCTGGCCGATCGTTTCATGGATACCGTGGATCGCGCGCCGGTCACGCGCCGGCCCGCGACGGAGAGCCGTGGCGCGAATGCGACCGAGACGCTTGTCGGTGAGGTTCAGGGCAAGCCCGACGCTTCCTGATCCGATGCACGTGGCGTCAGGCTTGGCGTCATGGTCCGGCGTTCCCACATGCACGTCATGACACCGTTCTCGATCCTCGATCTCTCCCTTATCACGGAAGGCGGCGACGTGGCGGGCGCGCTGCGCCGTTCTCGCGATCTGGCGCAGCACGCCGAAGCGCTGGGTTTCGACCGCTACTGGGTGGCCGAGCATCATGCCATGCCGGGCATCGCCTCCGCTGCGACGTCCGTGCTGATGGGCTATCTGGCCGAGGGGACGCGGAAGATCCGGATCGGCGCAGGTGGCATCATGCTGCCGAACCATGCGCCGCTGGTCATTGCCGAGCAGTTCGGCACGCTGGCCGCCCTCTATCCCGGTCGCATCGATCTGGGTCTGGGGCGCGCGCCGGGAAGCGATCAGGTCACCGCCCGCGCCTTGCGTCGCCGTATGGATCGACAGGACGACTTTCCGCAGGATGTTCTGGAGCTGCTGCATTATTTCGAGCCGCCCGTGCCGGGGCAGGCTGTCGTGGCCACGCCCGGCGCCGGATCGGATATTCCGGTCTGGCTGCTGGGCTCGTCGCTCTATTCGGCGCAACTGGCGGCGGCGATGGGCCTGCCTTTCGCGTTTGCCTCGCATTTCGCGCCGCAGATGATGGATGAGGCGATTGCGCTTTATCGCCATCGCTTCCAGCCCTCGGCGCGCCTTGCGCAGCCGCATGTCATGCTCAGCGCCAATATCATCGCCGCCGATACGCCAGCGGAGGCTGCACGGCTGGTCACGTCGTTGCAGATGTATTTCGTTGCCTTGCGGCGGGGCCGCCCACGCGCTTTTCCGGCGCCGGTCGATCCGGAAAGCCTGCACTGGACGGATGTGGAGCGCGGCCTTCTGGATAGCGTTCTGTCATGCTGCTGGGCAGGCGATCCGACCCATATCGCGTCGTCGCTGCGAACGTTCATTGCGCGCTACAGGCCTGACGAACTGCTGGTTGCCGCGCCGATCTACGATCATGCCGCCCGCCGGCATTCGATCGGCCTGACGGCGGCGTTGCGTGAGGCGTTGTAGCGCCGCCGTTATTTGTTGAACGTCTGCTGGAAGCGCCCGGCGAGCGCGCAGGCGGCTTGGATGATGCCCAGATGGCTCAGGCCCTGCGGCGTGTTGCCGAGATACTGTCCTGTGGCGGGGTCGATCATCTCCGCGATAATGCCGCAGTTCTTTGGGAGCGCGCCGAGGAAGTCTTCAAAGAGCTTCTCGGCCTCCTTTCGGTGCCCCAGGAGGGTCAGCCCTTCGACCATCCAGCAGGTGCAGGCCAGGAAGGCACCTTCTTCCTCCGCCATACCGCTGTAGCGATAGAGGAAAGGACCGCGCCCCAGTTCGCTGCGGATGGCCTGGAGGGTCGAGAGCATGCGCGCCTTGCCGTCGAACCCGAACGGTACGGCCAGTGCGAGGGACGCATCCAGCTTGTCGGTGCCGGGGTAGAACGTGTAGGCCTGTCGTGTCTCGGACCAGCAGTTCTCATTGATCCATTCCACGATGCGCTGCGCTTCGCGTTGCCAGCGTGGCAGGCAGTCCTTTGCGATATGGCCCCTCTCTGCCAGGGCGCAGGCCCGGTTCAGCGCCTGCCAGCAGCTGATCTTGGACATCGTGTAGTGCTGGCGGTCCGTCAGTTCCCAGATTCCGGCATCTTTCTCGTGCCAGCGATCGGCGCAACGGTCTGCCAGATCGGCCAGCAGCTTGGCGCTCTTTTGGTCCAGGATATTGCCGTCGGAGACGAACAGCGATGCCGTCTCGAAGATATCGCCATAGATGCCGTGCTGATGCTGAAGGCTGGCACGGTTGCCAATGACGACGGGGGTGGAATGACGGTAACCTTCGATCTCCTCCAGCATGACCTGATCGTTCACCGGCTCGCCGGAAAGTGCGTACATCACCAGGGGGCCATGCTGGTTCAGCCGGTGCATCAGCCACGCAAAGGCGGCCTTGGCCTCCGGCATCGCGCCGATCCGCAGGAATGCCGCCGTGACATAGGCGGCGTCGCGTATCCAGGCGTAGCGATAATCCCAGTTCTTGCAGCCGCCGATGCGCTCGGGCAGGGAACTTGTCGCGGCGGCGGCGATTGCGCCGCTTGATGAATACAGCAGAAGTTTCAGTGCAAGGGCGCTGCGACGGACGACGCTTTGATAAGGGCCTTCGTAGCGCACATCGGCGGCCCATTCGCGCCACGCATGGTCGCTGGTTTCGATGCGTTCGTCGATCTCCGTCAGGAGCGGGATGCCCAGCGGTTCGTCATCGGCCGCCTGAATGGCGACGAGCGTATGGCTGCCTTCCTTCACGGTGAACTCGGCTTCGACCGACTGATCGACTTCGTGCAGGATCCGCACGTCATCGCTCCGGCGCAGGAGCGCGAGCACGGAACCGATATGGAAAATCGCGCCGTTGGGGTTTGGCTGGATCCAGGGTGAGACGCGACCGCCGCGCGTGCCGAGGCGCAGGCGCAGTGCGAATTTCACATGGCCCCTGATGCCTTCGACCCGACGACCGAACTCGGTCCAGGGCAGGCGACCGGCCAGACTGCTGTTGAGTGACTCGGTGATCCGCGCCTTGCCGCTTGCCGTCGTCACGACGCTTTCCATCACGTTGCTGTCTGGATGATAGTGACGGCGAACGGTAAAGGACTCGACGGGCCGGAGCTGAAAGAAACCGCCGGCACGATGCATCATCCGCTCGAAGAGTGGGGGCGAATCCAGATTTGGTACGCACCACCAGTCCACGCTGCCATCGGGCGCGACCAGTGCGACAGACCGGCCGTCTCCCAGGGCAGCGTAATCCTCGATGAGCCAGAAGCCGTCGCATGGGCCGGATGGCGTGAACGGTTCGGCCAATGCGGAGATATCGTAGGAACGCATGCCTTATCGGCCTTTTTCTGTTCGAGTTCATTCAAACTCGAACGGGACGACGATGGTTTCGTTGACGTTTCCGTCACCGGGAACGTGTGTCGTCCGGCATGATACGGCGTGATCGGGATATGGGGAGAATGGTGGACCCGAAAGGATTCCGACAAATCTTGAAAATCAACGCACTAGAAGCACAAACCATGAAAACTAGCGCATTGAAAAGAATGACTCTTTTTTGGCACTGTCAAACCACTTTTCCCTGTACACCGCCACCCGAATGTGAGATTCTGTGTGGGCTGCGGCGGTGTGGATGGACACACAATAGGTTAGGCGAGAACCCTTGAGTCGAAAGTCAGATTTTATCTGGTCGAGTAAGCCTAAAAGACGCAAGCCGGTATCAAGCCCGGTCCGCAGCACCACCGCCCCGACTATAGGGACGGAGACGCGCACAACTCAGGAGCGCGGCAGTCGGTGGAAGACATTCGCCATGAACGTCGCGAAGGCCCACATGCCAAGGAAGGCCGCAACACGCCGCGTCCTCGGCATGCGCAGGACCGCCGCTACCGCTTGCAGGACGCCGATAAATCCGACGATGGCCGTGAAGTAATGGATGACCCAGTAGAACGAGTAGAACCGGCTGGTCGTCACGATCCACTGCCACTGCCACTGCCAGTGCCAGACGGCAAGCGCGGCCCAGCCGAACAGGACGTAGGACATCAAAAGGTCGATCCAGGGCCAACCTCTCGCGCCGCGATAGCGAGCGATTGCTGCATCGGCGGCGGCCAAAGACGTGGTGAACCGCCGCACGTCATGCGACGCTAGTGGTGGTAACCCGCCCTTTTTCTGCCGTGGCGGACACGACCGCGACGCAGGGCGCGGCACGCGACTTTTGCGCCCAGCTTCTTCGTTGCCTGCTCGGACGGCATGTACGATCTCGAGGGCGTGGTGATCGGGGGACAGCGCGACGACGACACCGGGGAAGGGTGGGACCCGTCGGGCACGTTCACCCTTTTCGACGAACAGGGCGCCATTCTCGACGTGAATGGCTGGCGCGCCACCGAACTGAAATTCGTCATTCATATTGCGGCAGAGGAGCAATAGCCGATGTTCGTTCTTACCGATTCCTGGTTTCAGGCAGTCACGGATAACCTCGTGCTTCGCGCTGGCCTCGCCCAGACTTTCGATCGCTGTGCTGCCGCTCGTGCCTTCTGGGAGACGCATCTCATGCGTCTTCATCTCGACCCGCTGCCGGGTGGGCCGCCGCCGGAGTGCATGGTGCGCCTCGACGAGCGTCCCGTGACCCCGATCGCCCTCGTGGTCAGCGGACGCCGGGACACGGCTTGCGACGATTTCGACCTGTCGGGGCCTTTCCTGATCGTCACCACAAAGGGCACGATCGAGCGCTGCGAAAGCTGCCTCCTCGAGATCGTGAGTGCTGTGATGTCCGATCTCGAGATTTGAACCGTCCCGGGATTGGCGGAGGCCCTTTCTCCTGAGAAGAAGGTCTGACGAGCAATCCCGCGAAGAAGGAACGATCACCTACTCGCATTGTGGTGGGTTGATGCAGTGATTGTGAGGTGACAGAAAAATGATCCTGTAACTTATTCTCTCCTGCGCAGTTAAGCAGCACGGCTTAACGAAGAGCGCTTTATGACACCGAATTCCTTTGCCGCTGTTGGTGCTGATAACAGTATTGGCGTTCCGAGCCTCAATCGGGCGTTGTTCGCCCTATGCGCACTCAACTTCTTCATGGCGGATGTTCAAGCGGGCGTCGGACCCTTCCTGGGCGTTTTCCTACAGCGGCATGACTGGCAGACAGGGCCGATCGGTACCGTAATGACGGTCGGCGGAATTGCCGGAATGATCGCCACGATCCCGGCGGGTGCGTTCATTGACCAGACAAGGAAAAAGCGGCTACTCGTCATCGTGGCGGCGCTGTGCACCATCTCCGCTTCAATTCTGTTGCTGACTTCACAATCGGTGGCCGTTGTAACGGTCAGTCAGCTCGCAACTGCTGTGGCAGGTGCTGGAATCGGGCCGCTGATGACGGGCATAACGCTCGGGATCGTGCGCCAGAAAGGCTTTAATGCACAGATAGGGCGTAATCAGGCGTGGAACCATGCGGGCAACATGGTGGGGGCAGGACTTTCCGGTTGGCTGGGGTGGCGGTTCGGTCTGTCAGCGATTTTCTGCCTCGAAGTCGTATTCGGCCTGTTCGCCATGTCCGCTGTTCTTCTGGTTCCGGAAAGATCCATCGATCACAGGGCCGCGCGTGGACTGGGAGACGAACAGGCTCGTGATGACGGCAGGGCCGAAGGGTTAAAGTCATTTCTGCGACACAGACCCCTGCTCGTCCTGGCAGTCTGTCTATGCTTTTTCCATCTCGGCAACGCAGCGATGTTGCCGTTGTATGGCATGGCGGTCGTTAGCGCTGGCAAAGGCAATCCGGCCATGTTCACCGCGCTGACCGTGGTGGTCGCTCAAGCTGTGATGATCGTCGTTAGTCTTCTGGCCATGCGCTTCATCAGAGCGCGCGGCCACTGGATCGTTCTGCTCTTGTCGTTTGCCGCCCTGCCGTTGCGTGGCCTGGTCGCGGGAAGCTTCATCCAGCATTGGGGCGTGTGGCCGGTGCAGATCCTCGATGGTATCGGCGCAGGACTCCAGAGTGTTGCCGTGCCTGGCCTGGTGGCACGTCTTCTGGACGGAACCGGGAGGATCAATGTCGGCCAGGGTGTCGTCATGACCGCGCAAGGAATTGGAGCGAGCCTTTCTCCTGCGCTGGGAGGGTGGCTCGCCGAGGATCTGGGATACCCGTTCGCCTTCTATACTTTAGGCTGCTTTGCCGTCGTGTCGCTGGGGCTGTGGATAGGCTCGGCATCGACCGTGCGTTCCGCCGGACATGTGCCTGCATGATGCTCCATCATGAGGCGATCTGGACGATCGCGGTTCTGGCAACGGCGGGCGTCATCATCCGGCCGTTCCGGGTCCCGGAGTGGGTGTGGGCAGTGACAGGGGCGGCGCTCCTCATGCTGACAGGACTGATTCCGTTCTCCATGGCCGGGGCAGGTATTCTAAAGGGTGACGATGTCTATCTGTTTCTGATTGGTATGATGCTGCTCAGCGAGACCGCCCAGGCAAACGGCCTGTTTGAATGGATAGCGGCCTGGGCGGTCGATCATGCCGCAGGTTCGATGGTGAAATTGTTCACACTCGTCTATCTGGCGGGTGTCCTGGTGACGACCTTCATGTCCAACGATGCGACGGCTGTCGTGTTAACCCCGGCGGTGCTGGCAGTGGCGAACAGGGCCAGGGCCGATCCGCTTCCGTTGCTGTTCGCATGTGCGCTCATTGCCAATGCCGCCAGTTTCGTCCTGCCGGTCTCAAACCCGGCAAATCTGGTGCTGTATGACGGTGCGCTTCCTGCTCTCGGGTCGTGGATGGTGTCGTTCGCGCTGCCGTCGCTCATGGCAATTGTCATGACCTATCTGGTCTTGCGCGTCACTGAACGAAAACACCTGAGCCAGCGATGTGCGTCTCAGGTTGACGTGACGCCGTTGACGCGAGGTGGCAAGGCAGCCTTCGGAGGAATCGTGCTGACAGCGACCCTGCTTATGATGTTCTCCGCGCTCGATCGGCCTCTCGGATTGCCGACGGCGCTTGCTGGCATTGCGACAGCTCTGGGAGTGTCCGCGTTGGCGCGACGGTCGCCATTTGCACTCGCGCGCAATATTTCATGGGGCATTCTCCCGCTCGTGGCGGGGTTGTTCGTTCTGGTCGCGGCGATCGATAGTACCGGACTGGTCGGACATGTTTCCCAATTGCTTAAGGAGGCGGCAAGGACCGATCCTGCGACTGCCGCTTTCGGGTCTGGCACCCTTCTGGCCTTCGTCTCGAACATCATGAATAACCTGCCAGCCGGATTGATCGCCAGTGAGGCAGTCGCTCAGGCTCATGCGCCGCAGCTGATGGTTGATAGCCTGCTGATAGGCGTGGATCTTGGCCCCAATCTTTCCGTGACAGGGTCTTTGGCCACAATCCTCTGGCTCCAGGTTATCCGCCGCGGACGCGAAGATGTCGGGTTCCTGCAATTTCTGAAGGTGGGCGCCCTTGCCATGCCTGCTGCGCTGTTCACCGCTCTTGGCGCGCGACTATTGATCGGATGAAACGGGGTTATCGGAGACTGAAGCCATGAATACTGTTGCGGCGTTTTCCTTCATCTTTGCGGCGGGCATGTTGCAGGCCGTAGGCGCCGTGATGAACGGCGCCCTAAATAAGGCCGTGGTCAATCCATGGCTTGCCACGGCCATCTCCTTTCTACTGGTGCTTTTCCTCGCGGTAGCATTGTTCGTCTGTATGCCGAAGCCGCTGCCATCAACCGGCGATATGTCCCAAATGCCCTGGTGGGCACCTTTAGGCGGAATCACAGGGGCGGTCGCCGTGTTTGCCGGGCTCCTTCTAATTCAGAAACTAGGTGCCGGACCGGTGAATGGCATCACAATCACGGCTAATATCCTGGCCAGTCTCCTAATAGACCACTTTGGATTGCTGCATATGGAACAGCATTCTCTCAACCCCTATCGTGTTGCGGGTGCAGTCCTAATGATCGTTGGCGTGACGTTAATTGCCAAATTCTAAACGTAACCTGCAACCGCGCCGCACCGTCTGGCGCGTCGGCGAAGTGTGACGACGGGTCGTATTCTTTCAGCCTGCACCATCGAGGTATCTGCTTGCACCATTGCAGGGTTGTGCAGCGGTTGTGAGGTGATATTATGGAGAGGGGCAGAGTGGTTTTTTGGTGAACAAGGCCTTGGGGCGCGAAAAATAACTGCTAGCGCCCTCATGCCAGACCTAAAAATCCCGGCCAAGTATTACGTAAACCGGACATCATTCAACCCAAGTTTTTATCCGGCATAGCGCACGGCCTCCACGAACAGCTTGAACGCCGCCGACGCGTTCCGCCGGTTCGGATAATAAAGATGGTAACCGGGAAGATCTGGGGTGAATTTCCCCAGGACATGGATCAGATGCCCGGTGTCGATATCCGCCTGCACCATATCCCGTGGCAGGTAAGCCAGCCCATGCCCGTCCAGGGCGGCATCGCGGATAAGGTCGATGGTATTGAGCGTCATCTGCCCCTCCAGCCGCACCCGCGTTTCCCGCCCACCGCGCATCAGACGCCAGCCATTGACGGTCTGCGATGTCGGCAGCCGCAGATTCACCGCCTTATGCTCGACAAGCCGTGCTGGAGAGGTTGGCACCGGGTGGGTGCGGAAATAGTCCGGTGATCCGACAATGGCCATGGGGATATCCGGACTAATTCGCACGGCAATCATGTCTTTCGCAATCTCGCCGCCCAACCGGATGCCAGCGTCGAAGCGATCTGCCACCACATCCGCCAGTCCGTAATCGATGGTCACGTCCACGCGGATATCGGGATTGTCTCGCAGAAGCTGCTTCACGCCGGGAAGGAGAATGGTTTTCGCCGCATGTTCCACGGTCGTCACCCGGATGGTGCCCGATGGACGGTCCCGCAAATCACCCAGAGAGGCCACCGCCGCGTCCAGATCATGCAGCATCGGGCCGAGCGTCGCGAGCAGCCGCTCGCCCGCTTCCGTCGGTGCCACGCTGCGGGTGGTGCGTGACAGCAGGCGCATGCCCAGCCGTTCTTCCGTCCGCCGCACGATCTGGCTCAGACCGGACTGTGCAATGCCAAGACGACGGGCCGCCTTGGTGAAGCTGCCTTCCTCGGCCACCACGACGAAAGCTGCCAGATCGGCGATTTCATCCCGCCTCATTCATCACTCCAGTGATAGGGACATGACGGATTATCCGTCTAATCCGCGCAATGGGTTTGTCGTACCATGCTTTCATCAACAGGAGACAGACCATGCGGGCCGCACCCTACGCGGGGAATCCCGTAGACCAGCTTCAGCAAAAGCATGTGCGCGCTCTGGTGGCCAAGGAGTCCCCGTCGCCCGCGACCGCAAATAGGGTGCTTCGCCTTCTGCACCAGCTTTGCCATCATGCGATTGAACTGGGGTGGATCGACACAGACCCGACGAACGGTGTCCGGCGTATCGCCGCCAAGAGCAAAGGCATCCACCCTTGGACAGATAGTGAAATCGCTTCCTACGAGTCGCACTGGGCGACCGGGACTCGTCCAAGGATTGCCCTGGCACTCCTTCTTTTCACCGGTCAGAGGCGCTCAGACGTGGTGCGCATGGGGCCATCGGACGTTTGGCATGGCGGTCGCGTCCATCAGCAGAAGACCGGGGCGGCGCTCATAATCCCCCTTCATGAAGATCTGAAGCGAGAGATTGATGCAGCACCAGCGGGAAAGACGTTCCTCATGACGGACCGTGGGCAGCCCTATTCGGTCAACGGCTTTTATAACTCATTCGTGAATTGGGCCAAGGAAGCGGGATAGCCGAGCGGGTGCAGCCCCCACGAATTGCGCAAGGCCGCCGCGCGCCGGTTGGCCAGTATACAAGAGCCGTTGACCAAAGGAATCTTGCCCGCGACGCGATGGTCTTAATAGCAGGATTGTCAAACCCTGCTACCGATGCACAAACCTTGGCGGAAAACTGCGGGGAAATTGACCAATGGCGGACCCGAAAGGATTCGAACCTTCGACCTTCGCCTTCGGAGGGCGACGCTCTATCCAGCTGAGCTACGGGTCCACGCGCCTCTCATAACCAATCCCGTGCCGCGACGCCAGCCCTGCGAGACGAATTGTCGTCCCGGTTGTCAAAGCCTCGTTTTTTTGTGACGGGTGGCATAGTGACGGCTGGCGTCGTTTTTGCTTTGCATATGGAAAATCGTGATGAATCAGGAACGTTTTCCATGCCCGACGCCGCACCCTTGCCGAACCGACGCCGTTTCCTGGCGGGCAGCAGTGCGACCGGACTCGCAACCTTGCTGCCCGGCGCAGCGGAAGCCGCGCAGAAAGGGGTGCTGACCGGCTTCGATCTGGCGCGGCGGCAGGGATTTCCCATGTTGCGGCACGGTCCTTTCGGGCTGATCGCCAATCCGACCAGCGTCGATGCGACGGGTGTGCATATTGCCGATATCCTGCATGAGACGGCGGGCGTGCCGCTCGCGGCGATGTTCGGGCCGGAACACGGTTTCCGGGGCTCGGCGCAGGCGGGGAAATCGGAAGCACGCAGCCGCGATGCGCGAACCGGCCTGCCGGTTTTCGACATCTATGCGAAATCGGGCGATGCCCTGACGGCGATCTTCCGCGCGGCGGGCATCGGTTGTGTCGTGTTCGACATTCAGGATGTGGGCGTGCGTTTCTACACCTATATCTCGACGCTGTTCGACAGCCTCGTTGCCTGCGCGCGGCTGGGTTACGAGATGATCGTCCTCGATCGCCCCAATCCCATCACGGGCCTGGACTGCGCCGGACCGGTCATGCAGCCGGGCTACGAATCCTTCATCGGTCGCGCCGCCATTCCCATCCGGCACGGCATGACGGTGGGCGAACTGGCCCGGTTGTTCAACGCGGCGTTCGTTCCGGCATTGGCAGGCCGTCCGGCACGGTTGCGGGTCGTGGGCATGCAGGGCTGGTCACGCGATATGTGGTATGACCGGACGGGGCTGATCTGGGTTCCCCCCAGCCCGAACATGCCCAGTCTGGAGACGGCGATCGTCTATCCCGGCACATGTCTTTTCGAGGGGACGACGTTATCGGTCGGGCGTGGGACGACCATGCCGTTCGCCTATCTCGGTGGGCCGGAGGTCGACGGGGCGGCATGGGTGGCGGCGCTGCGGCGGCGCGCCCTGCCCGGCTGCGTGTTCCGGGAGACGTATTTCACGCCGGGCTTTTCGCGGCATGCGGGCGAGACGATCATGGGGCTCGAACTGATCGTTACGGATCGGCAGGCTTTCGCGCCGATCCCGACGGCGCTCACCATGCTGTCGGATGCGTTGCGGCTGGCCGGGAAACCGTTCTGGTCGGACGGGGGGCGGACGTTCGACCTTCTGGCCGGCGACGGTGATACGCGTGCGATGCTGGAACGCGGCGTGGCGCCGGAGCGGATCGTGGCGGGATGGCAGCCTGCGCTGGACCGTTTCCGCGCGCGGCGATCGGGCTATCTGCTCTATTCCTGAGGCGTGTCGTCAGGGATCGCCCGCGTTCCATGCGGCGGCGGCGATGTCGCCGCCCGATGGCAGTGCGTGATCCGGCCGCAGGATCCATGCGGCGATGTCGGCCGTTGCGCGGGCGCCCGCGCGGTCTCGCAGCAGGAGATGATGACCGCCGGGGATCTCGTCACGCCGGACGGCGTGGGGCAATGCGCGCCAGAACCGCGCCATCGGGCCGGGTGGCACGAGCTGGTCATTGTCGCCATAGATCGCGAGAACCGGCAGGCGGGCATGTGTCGCGCCGGCGCGTGCCGCGGCCATGAGTTCAACCAGGCCGTGCAGGGCATGCAGCGTGCTGCTGTGCAGGGTCAGCGGGTCGAAATACAGGCGACGCAGCGCGGCGAGATTATCGCTGGGCACGATCCGGACCGGCAGATCGCTGCCATCGAAGCGCCAGTAGGGTGCGACGGCATCCATGACCGCCAGGGTCGCGCGGGAAGCATCGTCCAGCCGCCAGACGGCGGGTGCGACGAGGATGGTGCCTGCGATCGGGGTGGGATCGGGTTCCTCGTCCAGCCGCAGGGCGACCGCGCCGCCCATGCTCTCGCCCATGACGAAAAGCGGCGTTGCGGGATACTGGGCGTGCAGCCAGGCGGCTTCCTCCCGCGCGTCGGCGACCATGCGTTCGGTGCTGGTCCAGCCGCCGCGGCCGGGTGCCTGACCGAAGCCGCGCTGGTCGGGCGCGAAGATGGCGATACCCTGCCGCACGAGTTTGGGGGCGGGCATTTCCCATGCATCCCGGCTGTCGCCGAAGCCGTGCAGCGCCAGCACGATGGCACGGGGTTGCGCGGGCGGGCGCCAGATGCGCACGGGAATACGGGCGCCGTCCGAGAGTGTGAGCGTCGTATCCGGCGGAATCAGCGCGGCTTCCTGGCCATGGGGATGCGGGACGCGGCGGGGCGTGCCGGCACAGGCGGAGAGCAGGGCCGCCAGCGCGCAGGCGGCGAGAATGCCGGTGCGGCGTTTTGAAAAGAACGTGAAACGGCCTATCATCGGCGCAGTATCCGCTGTCCTGCCGTTTCGGCCAAGCGCCCGAAGGGGAATGTTCTTGTCTTATCCGTTCCTGATCCGTTTCGACGGGCATCGCGCATGAGCGACGCGCCGCATCTGGTCCTTGTCGATGGGTCCGGCTTCATTTTTCGGGCGTTTCATGCCCTGCCGCCCATGAGTAGCCCTGAGGGCGTGCCGGTCAACGCCGTGTTCGGTTTTACGAACATGCTGACGCGTCTGCTGCGCGATCATGTCGGGACGCATCTGGCGGTGATTTTCGATGCGGGGCGCACGACGTTCCGCAACGAGATCGATCCGCGTTACAAGGCGCACCGGCCGGAGCCGCCGGAGGATCTGATCCCGCAATTCGCGCTGATCCGCGAGGCGACCGCCGCCTTCGGCGTGCCGGGGATCGAGCTGGCCGGCTGGGAGGCGGACGATCTGATCGCCTCCTATGCACGCGCCGTGGAGGCCGTGGGCGGGCGTTGCACGATCGTCTCGTCCGACAAGGATCTGATGCAGCTGGTCGGGCCGAAGGTCGAGTTGCTGGACCCGATCAAGCAGAAGCCGATCCGTGCCGAGGAGGTGATGGCCAAGTTCGGCGTGACGCCGGACAAGGTGATCGAGGTGCAGGCCCTGATGGGCGATTCCACCGATAACGTGCCGGGCGTGCCGGGTATCGGGCCGAAAGGCGCGGCGCAGCTTGTGCAGGAATATGGCGATCTGGAAGCGATCCTTGCCGCCGCGCCGACGATGAAGAAGTCCAAGCGGCAGCAGGCGTTGCTCGACCATGCCGAAGACGCACGGATTTCCAGACGGCTGGTAACGCTGGCCTGCGATGTGCCGCTGCCGGAGCCGCTGGAGGCGTTGGGCACGCGCGATCCCGAGCGCGACACGCTGCGGGCATGGCTGGACAGGATGGGTTTTCATTCGGTGATCCAGCGCATGGCGCTGGGCGCGGCCGCGACACCACGCACGGCCGATGAAGAGACGGCTACCGCACCTGTAGGCGATGCGCCGTCTTTCGGGCCGTATGAGACGATCACCGACCTGGAGGTGCTGGATCGCTGGATCGATGCGGCGCGGCAGGCCGGTCGCTGCGCCGTGGATACGGAGACGGACAGCCTGAACGCGCGGACGGCCAGTCTGGTCGGCATCTCGCTCGCGACGGCGCCGGGCAAGGCGGCCTATATTCCGCTGCGTCATGACGGCACGCTGGAACAGCCCGCGGGCCATCAGCTGGCAGTGGACGACGTGCTGGCCCGGCTATCGCCCCTGCTGGCCGACGACACGGTTCTGAAAATCTTCCAGAACGCGAAATACGATCTGCTGGTGTTTGCAAATGCCGGGGTCGAGACGATCGCGCCGATCGACGACACCATGCTGATGTCCTACGCGCAATCGGCGGGCGAGCACGGTCAGGGCATGGACGAACTGGCGCAGTTGCATCTCGACCATACCCCGATCAGCTACGACACCGTGACGGGCACCGGCCGCAACCGGATTCCCTTCGCGCGGGTGCCGCTGGACCGGGCGACCGCCTATGCCGCCGAGGATGCGGATGTGACCCTGCGGCTCTGGGATGTCCTGCGCCCCGGCCTGCGGGCGCGGCAGTCGCTGGTGGTCTATGAGCAGATGGAAAGACCGCTGATCGGCATTCTGGCGGGGATGGAACGCCTTGGCATCAAGGTCGATGCGCCGGAACTGCGCCGCATGTCCGCGGATTTCGCGCGCCGCATGGCGGAGATGGAAACGGACATCCACCGTCTTGCCGGGCGCAGCTTCAACCTCGGATCGCCCAAGCAGCTGGGGGAGATCCTGTTCGATGAGATGGGCCTGCCGGGCGGCAAGCGCACCAAGGCGGGGGCGTGGGGAACGGATTCGTCCGTCCTGCAGGAACTGGCCGATAGCGGGCAGGAACTTCCCGCGCGGATTCTGGAATGGCGGCAGTTGGCCAAGCTGAAATCGACCTATGCGGATGCGCTGGTCGAGCAGATGGATGACGGTTCCGGGCGGGTGCACACCTCCTTCCAGATGGCGGTGACGACGACGGGGCGCCTGTCCTCCAACGAGCCGAACCTCCAGAATATCCCGATCCGGACGGAGGAGGGCGGACGCATCCGCCGCGCCTTCGTGGCGGAAGAGGGCTATGTGCTGGTTTCGGCGGATTATTCGCAGATCGAACTGCGCCTGCTGGCGGATGTGGCGGATATCGGCCCGCTGAAGGAAGCCTTCGCGTTGGGGCAGGATATCCATGCCCGCACCGCGTCCGAGGTGTTCGGCGTCCCGCTGGAGGGGATGGACGCCCTGACCCGCCGCCGGGCGAAGGCCATCAATTTCGGCATCATCTATGGTATATCGGCCTTCGGGCTGGCGCGGCAGTTGCAGATTCCTCCCGGCGAGGCGCGCCGTTACATCGATGCCTATTTCGCGCGCTATCCCGGTATCCGCGACTATATGGACAGGACGCGAGAGGAAGCGCGCGCCCATGGTTTCGTCACCACACCGTTCGGGCGGCGATGCTATGTGCCGGGCATTCGCGAGAAGAACGGCGCGCGGCGTGGTTATGCCGAACGTCAGGCGATCAACGCCCCCTTGCAGGGCGGCGCGGCGGATATCATCAAGCGGGCGATGGTGCGGTTGTCGCGCAGGCTGCCGGGTTCGGGGCTGGATGCGCGACTGCTGTTGCAGGTGCATGACGAATTGCTGTTCGAGGTCCGGCGCGAGGATGCGCAGGCGCTGGCGGAACTGGCGCGACAGGAGATGGAGCAGGCCGCGCGGATTGGCGTGCCGCTGGTGGTGGAAACGGGTATCGGGTCCAACTGGGCCGAGGCGCATTGAGCGAAAGAAAACGGATGAGCGGTAAAAAGACGTGGAGCGCCCGACGCGTTCTGTTGGTGGCGGTTGTGCTGGCGTTCGCGTTGGGCTGGACGGGTTTTCGCGTGGCATCGCGTTACGGCATGCCGCTGACGACGAACGGCAATGAGGTCGGCGGCTCGTTCCGTCTGACGTCGCTGGGCGAAGGCAGCGTGACGGAAGGCGATTTCCGGGGCTACTGGATCCTGATGTGGTTCTTCGACACGCATTGCCCGAAGGACACCTGTGGCCCCGTGCTGAAAACGATGAGCGATGCCTATGTGGCGCTGGGCAAGGACGGTATCCGCGTGGCGCCGCTGGTGGTCACGCTGGACCCCGTCAATGACGAGGCGAAGCAGCTTCAGGACTATGTGCTGCCGCTGGGGCATGAGGATGTGCCGCTGACGGCCGCGCCGAACATGATCGAGCGGGTGGCGAAGGAATTCCATGCGCCGATCGAGACCATCAAGGCGCCGGACGGCACCACCTATCACCGTCCCGCGCCGCGCATCGTCATCATGGATCCGGCCGGACATTATGCCGGCACCGTGGATGCGGATATCGGCACGGACGGCCTCGTGTCCCGGTTGCATGAGCTGGCGCATCACGGGTGATGCGTCGGCCTGACCCCTGGCATGACCTTTTTATCATGCCGGGGCCATCTGCCGTCACGTGACGTGCCGACCGCCGGGGCACTAAGGTCATTCCGGGGAACACAGAGACGACACGCCCGGCGTGTCGACATGTCATTCCCGGATCGCCGCGGCGGATGCTGTTGATGTTCCTCCCGCAACGTGTCGCGGCGGCACCGGGAGACGATCCCGGCTGGAGGCAATATAATGGCCCGACAAGCAACGGTTGCGATTTTCTCAAACGCCAAGGAAGCGCAGGCAGCCGCCGACGATCTTCTGGGCAAGGAGATCGAACCTGACGATATCAAGCAATATGCGCGCAAGCCCGATCGTTCGACGGCTGCGGCGATCACGCCGGCGAATGAACTCCAGTTGCACAAGAGCTTCTGGAACTGGCTGAGCGGCAGCAAGGAGACGGAGGAAGCCTACGACGAGTATCATGGCCGCTACGACAAGGTCGTGCATGATGGTGGGGTCATTCTGACGGTTGTCGTGGATGCGGCCCTTCAGCCCGTTGTCGATGGTGTCTTGCGTAGCCACCACCCGACGGACCTTCTGGTCAGGGCGTCCTGAAATCGGTCTGTCGCCTTTAAGGATTACGGCTCTTTAATATAAACTATGCGTGAAGCGCCGTCAGGGCCGAACTCCGGATCGGGTGTTGCGCTTGGAGCGTCAGGATTCAACTGGAATCCGCGGATGATCGTTCCGCCTGCGGGCGTCATCCGGCTCCGTGCCACAACCCTTCCGGGGGCGACCATGACCGATGAAACCATTGTAGCCATTTTCGATTCCGCCCGTCGGGCGCAGACGGCGGCTGACGACCTGATTGTCAACGACGTTTCGCCATTCGACATCAAGCTTTATGCACACGAACCGGAACGCACGATCGACGAGGCGCTGCGTGCCGAGAACGAGATGCACCGTCGGCGCAGTTTCTGGACATGGCTGATCGGCGATAGGGAGGCCCGCGATACCGACCATCGGCTCCATCATGCATTGTATGACAGGACGATCGGAAAAGGCCGCGCCCTGTTGACGGTGGTTCCGGGGGCGCGCCCCGGCAAGGGGCGCATCATGATTATGCTCCGCGCGCACAAGCCGCTCGAAATCGTCATGCGCCCCGCCGCCGTGCCCCGGACGGTGAAGCCGCGCGACTTCATCAACGATATTGACGAAGCGGATGGTGCGGTACGGATCGACATCGGGGCGATGGGACATGTCAGCGTCACGCCGCAACCGCGCCAGAAATACTGATTTTTCGGATTTTGGCTGGGGCGGGAGATCGGTCCTGCCCTGCCCTGCCTTGCTTGATGGTGCTGCGACCTAGGCACGTCGTCTGACAACACAGGGCTTGTTTGCCTATAGGGTGGGCAAACCTCTTAAAGTCCCGAATATGACTGCATGGCGGACGACTAATTCCTGAAAATCCATTCTGCAATTTTGGTACTGGAATTGCAGGCTGAGAATCTCGGTTATGGAATTTACCTATTCCGGAAAGGTGTTTTTTTGGAGTAGAGAAAGTGGATATTTTACAAAGAGCCAAATATTTTTGGATAAACCCAAGAAGAAAAAATGTTTACAATTAAAGCCACTATTACTGTAACGACAAGAAATGATGCTGTAGAAATAAATCTTTTCTTTTTTAAACCTATTGAGTTTATTCTATCTTGGTCACCAAGCGTGAAATCAATAAGCATGCGGGGGCCGAGTAAAGAAACATTTTTGTATATTAAATCTATTAACATTTCAATTATTGCATCCGATATAATTGAAATTGCAAAGCAAAATAGAACTATAGATGTTAGTGTGCTTGGCCCATATTTGTGATGTATAACGTTTATTGAGGCCCCGATAAAAGGGGATGCTTTCAGTATCACAGGGGAAAAAGATCGGAATTTTCCCTCTATTTTCCTAAAAAATTTTACATATCCACTTTCTATTTGTTTTGGTAGGGAATTAACCCATCCATTTATTGTTGCGCTTAATGCTTGAGCTACCATATAATCTGAGTATTCAAGAGACATTTTAATTGCAGGCGTGCCAATAAAACCTCTAAGAAAAAACGGAACGCTATCATCTCTTTCATCAACTTCATCTTTATCTATAACAATAGACACTTTATATCTTTGAGCAAAATCTTTAACTGTTTCTATTTCTGCCGGAAGAATAATTAAAAATTCCATTTCATACGAAATGGTTGATGTTTGCTCTCTAGAGCTCATGTCTGCAATTTTAAATAATTGGATGCTATTAAATGTTCTAGAGCCGTGCCTTCGTTGCACATGAACAACTTCTTCGTGACTTCCTACTATCTTATATTGAACAATAGTTTGGTGCATCATTGCATGCAAATTAACAATATCACTCGGTTTTAGCGTGTATCCCCCATTGAATATTCTATTAATTCTGTCAACTTTTTTTGTTATTTTATGAAATATCGCTTGGTATGCTCCAAATGGAATTAATTCATCGTTTATGAATACAGGACGACTAGAGAGATCTTGAGAAGAACCAGGAATCATTTTTCGCAAATCCGGCAGTTTTACTACAAAGTATAGAATTAATTATGTTTTAGAAATTAACAACATCAAATAAATAAAAAAGTTGTAAAAAATAATTTGATGAGTTATGTTTTGTAATTCTGAGATAGATTGAGATTTCTGGCGGTATTATAAAGCCGTGAAAAGCAGACAAAAAATAACTGTAATGTTTCTCCAAGAAAAAATTAAAAATAAACCATATGGAGTTTGGTTATTATTGAGTATCTATATCAAAGAAATTTTTAAGAAATAAAAAGATTAATTGATATATATTTGTATAATAAAAGTTGTCCTTTCTAAGGAAAAGATTTAGCTGTCATCAGCTCGGATGACAGACTTCAGTTCAGGAAGCTGCTGAAAAAGATTCAATCCGGAGATGAGCTTGTTGTGATGAAGCTCGACCGGCTGGGAAGGTCCATCCTTGATATCCTGACGGATTAGTCAGAATCTGAGGGGCCAAGGCGTCTCTATCACCTTCCATGGCGTGGGGACCATCAGGGATGACATGATGGGAAGCATCTGCTGTCCTTTACAGAGTTCGAACGTGCTCTGATGATCGAGCGCGCCCAGTCTGGCAGAAAGAGAGCCACGACCAACGGTTAAACTCTCCAGCCCGGCCAGAGACACTATCAAGCGATGTTATGAGCGTAAGGCAGGAACTGCATTGGCAAAAGAATATGGGATTGGTTTGCCGACTGTTCGGAGAGGTGCAGCAGAAAGCTGATTTCAGGGGCCTACAGAATCCCTGAATTCGTCTGGACTGTCGCTTCCGTTATTCCCGGAGCGGCTTTTTTCCGGGCCATCAGCGTTCGATTTATCGGTGCTTGGCTGGGGCGGGAGGATTCGAACCTCCGCATGGCGGAATCAAAATCCGCTGCCTTACCACTTGGCTACGCCCCAAGACGTGGGAGGCTTTTTAGTGCGGAGGCCGGTAAACGTAAAGCCGTCTCGTCAGCATTAATTACGATTCGAGTTCAAGGGGATGGTCCGGCACGCCGCCGGTCGCCCCGGCGGCTTCGGCCATGCGCTGCGTGGCCGAGGGGCGCAGCAGCGAGAAGCGTTCGGCGCGGTCGAGCGCCTGATCGAGGGCCGCCATCGTGGAGGACAGGTCAAGACTTTCGTCCTTTTCCCAGGCGCGCAGCGTGTAGGCCCAGATTCCGGCGATACCGTTGACGGCGATCTTGCCGCGCAGCCCTTCCGTATCCACGCCCGCGACGTCGGCGATCCATTTCATCGTATCGAGCGTCAGGACGGCCATGAGCGCGGCGAGGGGCGGATCGTAGGGGAGTGCGTGCAGGACGGCGCGGATGCCCTCGCGATATTGCTGGAACACGTCGAACCGGCGCATCAGCAGGTCGAACACGCGTTCGCGCACCGTGATGCCCGCGCCGTCGTCGCGCAGTGCCGATTCGTCGGCGATGCGGCCAAGGCGTGTCAGCAGCATGTGCTTGAAGGGAAAGCGGGCGCGCACCGCATCGACCGGCAGACCGGCTTCCCGGGCGGCATCGACGAGTGTCAGGCGCCGCCATCCGGACATGGCGGCGAGATTCATCGCGGCGTCCAGCAAGGCGTCATCGAAAGCTTCCAGGTCGGGTTCGGTCGGCGGTGCGTTATGGTCTTGTGGCACGACTGGTCGTTCCCTTCGCGAAAGCGTTGATTGGCCTGGATATAAGCGCGCGTATCGGGGCGCGGTTCATGGGAGGCGCGCCTGTCATTGCGCAAGTTCCCGCGCGCGCGCCGCAGCGGCGGAGATGGCCTGGTCGATGGTCTTCGGCCATGCCTCGGACGTCATGAGCACGGACAGGGCGGCTGCCGTGGTGCCGTTGGGGCTGGTCACGTTCCGCCGGAGCGTATCGCTTTCTTCCGGCGAGACGGCCAAAAGGGCGCCCGCGCCGGAGACGGTCCCGCGCGCGAGCAGCCGCGCGGTTTGCGCTGGCAAGCCATGTGCGAGGCCGGTTTTCTCCAGCAGTTCCGCGAGAAGGAAGACATAGGCCGGGCCGCTGCCGGATATGGCCGTCACGATGTCGATCTGTGCCTCGTCCGTCACCCATGCGACCGCGCCGACGGCACTCAGCAGGGCTTCGGCCTGCGCACGGCGGGCTGGCGAGACATCGTCGCTGGCATAGGCCCCGGTGATGCCCTGCCCGATCTCGGCGGGGGTGTTGGGCATGGCGCGCAGCACCGGCGGTCGGCAGCCGGAACGGCCGGCGATGTCCCGCAGGCCGGCGACCGTGCGACCGGCCATGACGGAGATGAGGACCGCGCCGGGCAGCCAGGGCGCGATGGCGGCGATGGCGTCGGCTGCCGCAACGGGCTTGACCGCGAGGATGATGAAGTCGGGCTGGAAATCCTGCGGGATGTCCGCAGGTGTTTTCGCGACCCGATGTGGTGCTGGAACGGCGGTGCCGTGCCGGTCCAGCACGACGGAGGGGGCCAGCCCCTTGCGCAGCCACCCCGACCACAGGGCGCCGCCCATTTTCCCGCGTCCGACGAGCAGGACGCGCGGCAGGACTGGATCGGTCATGCTTCGCCGGCGCAGTCCAGCATGGCGGCTTCAAGGGCTTCGGCGGGGGATTTGCCGCCCCAGAGCGTGAACTGGAAGGCAGGATAGAAGCGCTCGCATTCGGTGAGGGCGATATCGATCATGTCTTCCATGCTTTCGGATGCCAGGGAGGTTGCGCCACGCAGAAGGACGGCATGGCGGAAGACGGGCATGCCGGTGTCGAGATCGAGGCTGAAATGCCCGATCCAGAGGCGTTCGTTGGCCAGCGCAATGAGTTCGTAGAGCGCGCGGCGGCGGTTGACGGGTGATTTGAGGTCGAAGGTGCAGGTGAACTGCATGGCCGAGATTTCGCGCGACCACGAGAAGTAAAGGCCGTAATCGCACCATTTTCCCGGTGCCTCGGCGGCCATTTCGGAATCGTTGCGGCGATCGAAAGCCCATTCGTAGCCGTTGACGATCTGTTCCATCAGATCGAGCGGATTGGCGTCCTGCGAGACGGGGGAGGAGAGGGAAACGGCGGGCATGGACGAACTCCCTGAACCGTGCGGGCAACCCGGCATCCGAGGGCCGGGCTGGCGCTCCTGATGTCTGTCGTTCGCGCCGACGCGGAATGTCGGCGCAGGCTCACGTTAAGTAGCTCATTGCCGTTTCGCAAGTATCGACGCGGCAACGATGCCTTGGCTCAGCCCTGCGGGCCGTCGCCGTGATTGTCGTGGTGTCCGTGATTGCCTTTGCGGTGTTTCTCGAGCTCGTGAAGGCGTTCCTCGATGGTGGCGAGGCGTGCCTCGGCGTCTTCCTGGCCGGTCCGGGCGTGGGCGGCCATCTCGCGGACGATGTCGAGTTCCTCCCGTCGGACGAGATCGAGCGAGGCCAGCACCTCGTCGATCCGGCTACGGACCATGGACTGCACTTCCTCGCGCAGGCCATGAAGGGCGGAAAAGGCGCCACCCGCGACCCCGGCGAGGTCGTCGAAAAAGCGTGGCCGTTCTGGCATGGCCGGTATCTCCCGTTCCGCGCGGCGGGGCGCGCCTTGTTCTGTTGCGATCGGTCCCGCGATCCGATCGCCAAGCTGCACCTCTTGGCCGCAGCATGCAACGCGACATATGCGGCGAAGATACGGCAAGCGTGATTTCCCCGTGGCCCTGTGGCTTGGAGGTTGCTTCGGGGCGTCTTATACAGTGTTCATGATTATCGTCACCGGCGGTGCCGGATTTATCGGCTCATGCCTGCATGCGGCGCTCAAGGCGCGGGGGAAGCAGACGGTCGTCGTCGATCGGCTGCGCGATGGCGGCAAGTGGCGCAATCTGGCGCATCATGCGCCCGATCGTATCGTGACGCCGGAAGAACTGCCGGGCTTTCTGGACGCCGCCCCGGCTGTGGAGGCGGTTTTCCACCTGGGGGCGATCAGCGCGACGACGGCGCGCGACGGCGATCTTGTCTGGTCCACGAATGTCGTGCTTTCCGAAACCCTGATGAACTGGTGCGCGGCGCGGGCGGTTCCTTTCATCTATGCGTCCTCCGCCGCCACTTATGGCAGTGCCGATCGGCCGGAGCTGTTTTCCGATGCGCCGGCGCGGCTGGAGACGTTGCGGCCGCTCAATCTCTACGGCTGGTCGAAGCATGTGTTCGACCGGCATCTGCTGGCGGCCCGGGACCGGGGCGAGGCGATGCCGCCGCAATGGGCGGGGCTGAAGTTCTTCAATGTCTATGGCCCGAACGAATACCACAAGGGCAGCATGATCTCGGTCGTGAAGGTGAAATACGACGAGGTGATGCGCGGCGGCCCGGCGCGGCTGTTCCGGTCCGACCGTTCGGACATGGCCGATGGCGCGCAGGTGCGGGATTTCATCTGGGTCGGCGATGTGGTGGACGTGCTGCTGTGGTTTTACGACCATCCCGGCGTCAGCGGGCTCTACAATTGCGGCACCGGTGTTGCGCGCACCTATCTCGATCTGGCGCATGCGGTGTGCGATGCGGCTGGCAAACCGCGTGAGGTGGCATTCATCGACATGCCGGAGGCATTGCGCGGGCAGTATCAGTCCTATACCTGCGCCGATCTGACACGTCTTCGCGCGGCGGGATGCGATATTGCGTTCACATCGCTGGAAGACGGCATTGCACGCTATGTTCGCGACTATCTCGCGACGCCCGATCCCTACGTATAGACGGACCCCATGACCGCTTTCCTGATGCCGTTCCCCCAGTTCGACCCGGTGGCGATCCATCTCGGGCCGGTTGGCATTCACTGGTATGCCCTGGCCTATATCGTCTCGCTGGCGGCGGGGTGGATGATCGCGCGGCGCCTGTGCGCGCTGGCGCCGGTCGTGGCGACGCGCGAGCAGGTGGACGATTTTGCATCCTGGGCCGTTCTGGGCGTCGTTCTGGGCGGCCGGCTGGGGTACATCCTGTTCTACAAGCCGGGTTTCTATCTCACGCACCCGCTGGCCATTCTGCAGGTCTGGTATGGCGGCATGTCGTTTCACGGCGGGGCACTGGGTGTGATTATCGCGCTGGCCTGGTTCTCCTGGAAGCAGAAGCTGAACTTTCTGGCGTTTTCGGACCGCATCACCGCCATCGTGCCGCTGGGGCTGGGCATCGGGCGCTGCGCCAACTTCGTGAACGGCGAATTATGGGGGCGCCCGGCCTCGCCCGATCTGCCGTGGGCCATGGTTTTCCCCTATGGTGGGCCTCTGCCGCGTCATCCGTCCGAACTCTATGAGGCATTGGCCGAGGGGCTGGTATTGCTGACCGTCACGCTGCTGGCTGTCAGCCGTCCGTGGGTTCGGGTGCGGTTCGGTTTTTCCTCCGGGCTGTTCCTGTTCGGCTATGCCGTGGCGCGTTGCTTCTGCGAGATGTTCCGCGAGCCCGACAGTTTCATCGGTTTTCTGCCGTTCGGCGTGACGATGGGGCAGGTGCTGAGCGTGCCGATGGCGATCGCGGGCCTCGGCCTCATGGCCTACGGCATGCGTCACCCGCGCGCGGTGGCCGCTCATGCGTGACATGCCGCGTGGCTGGGTGATTCCGACGGCCAATCTTGCAGATGTGCCGCATGGCTTTTTCACCCGTCGGGGCGGGGTGTCTCCGGCCCCGTTCGACAGCCTGAACTGCTCCCTGTCTTCCCGGGATCTGGCGGAGAACGTCGCGACCAACCGGACGCGCGTGGCGGCCTATCTCGGCGTGGCGGGCGAAGCGCTGCTGGGGCTGACGCAGGTGCATTCGAGCGATGTCGTGACGGTGCGGCGCGGTGCGGCGCTTTGGGCGACGGGGCGCGGGCTGCGTGCGGATGCGCTGGTGAGCGACGATCCGAACGTGGCGCTGGGCGTTATCACGGCGGATTGCGCGCCAGTGCTGTTTGCCGACGATGACGGACATGTCGTGGGTGCGGCGCATGCCGGATGGCGTGGTGCGGCAGGCGGCATATTGGAAGCGACGGTCGAGGCCATGCGGGCGCTGGGCGCGCGCGATATCCGCGCGACGGTGGGGCCGTGCATCGCGTCGACGCGTTATGAGGTGGGACCGGATATGCGGGCGGCCGTTCTGGCCGTCGATGCGCAGGCGGCGCGCTGGTTTCTGCCGGCGGCGCGGCCGGGCCATTTCATGTTCGACCTGCCGGGTTATTGTCTGGCGCGACTGCGGCGCGCCGGTTTGCGCCGGATCGAGGCGCTGGGTCTCGACACCTTGCGCGACAGACGCCGATTTTTCAGCCATCGTCGCCGGACATTGGCTGGTGGCGGGGCGATCGGCCACCAGATTTCCGCCATTCGTGCGGCCTCCCGCTGATCTGATCGAGTTTGCCGATGGTTCGTCGTTTCCTTGCGCTTTCGTTGCTGTCCGCATCGTCCCTGATACTGACGGGTTGTCTGGATATGCCGCATCCCTTTGCCGATCCGGGGCGGGAGGCCGCGCGTCTGGCGCTCAACACGCCGCCGCCGCGTCTGGCGATTCCGACGCCGTCCGAATCCCTGCTGGATGATGGCGCCGCGCAATTATGGGCACGGGATATGGCGCAGGCGATGCTCGATCAGTCCGTTCCCGCGACGGCGCAGGCGGTCAAGCCGGGTGACTGGTGGCTGAAGATGACGGCGACGCTCGCGGGCGGGTCGGTCGTGCCGCATTACACCGTCATGACGCCGAAAGGAGAGGCGCGCGGACAGGAAAATGGCGCGCCGGTTTCGGCGGCCGTATGGTCGAAGGGCGACCCGGCGGCGCTGGCGCAGATGGCCCAGCTTGAAGGGCCACGTGTCGCGGCGGTGTTGACCGGCATTCAGGCGGACATGATGCAGCATGATCCGCAAAGCCTGAAGCGCCGTCCGGCGCGCGTGTATTTCTCCGGCGTGACCGGCGCGCCGGGGGATGGCAATGTCAGCCTCGCGCAGGCGTTCGTCACGTCCTTTCCCGATGCGATGGACCAGTTGCAGCAGGGCGCGAAGGGCGCGGACTATACGGTTCGGGGTGTCGTGCGCCTGAGTGACGGTCCTGTCGGCATGACGGGGCATCCGCAGCAGCATATCGAGATCGTCTGGCATACGGTGGCGGCTGACGGGAAGGAGGCCGGGGCGGCGACGCAGTTGCACGAGATCGATGCCCATTCCCTCGATGGGGCTTGGGGAGATGTCGCGGCCGCCGCGGCGGAGGAGGCCGCGGGCGGGGTGCGCCAGATCATTTCGAATTATTCCGGTCGCGATCACAAGCCACTGCCGCCGCCCGGCCAGGCGCGTCCGTCATAGAACGGGGCCGATCGTCGCCAGCACGTTGTTCCAGAGCACGCGCCAGGTGGGCCAGGCCTTGACCATGTCGATGGTGATCTCCTGGCTGGCGTCCAGATAATGTTGCTGCCGTTCACGGACCTGTATCGTGAAGGCGGGATCGAAAAGCAGGATGTTGTTCTCGAAATTCAGGTCGAAGCTGCGTCGATCCATGTTGGCCGAGCCGATCAGCGTCGTTGTGCCGTCGACGGTCAGGGATTTGGTGTGCAGCAGGCCATGCGGATATTCGAGAATCCGCACGCCGGCTTGCAGGAGTTCGAGGTAGTAGCTGCGGCTGGCGCCGGCAACGATCCATGAATCGTTGCGTTGCGGCATGATCAGCGTCGTGCGCACGCCGCGATGGGCGCTGGCGCGCAGGGCGGTCTGGATGGCTTCGTCCGGCACGTAATACGGGGTGGTAATCATCAGTTCGTCGGTCGCCGAATCCATGAGGGCGATGAACATCTCCGGCATGGCTTCGTAGCGCGTGGCGGCCCCGGAGGCGACGACCTGCGCCACGAAGCCGGGTTCCTGCGGCACGGTTGCCGAGGCGAGCAGAGGGGTGAGGTCCTCGCTCGTCTGGGACATCCAGTCGGTGGCGAACAGATGCTGGTTTTGCAGCGCGACCGGGCCTTCGAAGCGCGCGACCAGATCGACCCAGGGGGCATATCTGGCTTTGACGCGGAATTCGGGATCGGCGCAGTTCTGGCTGCCGCAATAGGTCACGCGGTTGTCGATGACGACGACCTTGCGATGGTTGCGCATGTCGAATCGCCCGTGCAGCGGGCGCAGCAGGATGCTGCCGATGGGCAGGGCGCGCACGAGTTGCACGCCATCCTGTGCCATGTCGCGCCAGGCGCGGTGATGGATGAGTTTGCGCGAGCCGAGATCGTCCGCCATGACGCGGCATGTGACCCCGCGTCGCGCCGCGCGCCGCAGGGCTTCGACCATCTTCATGCCGTTATGGTCGGTCAGCCAGATATAGAAGCAGATATGGACATGTTGCCGGGCGCGATCGATATCGGCGACCATCGCATCGATGGCGGCATTGGAATCGGCCATCAGGGCGGCGCTGTTGCCGCCCATGGGTGGATAGCCGTTGATGGACTGGCCCATGCGGAAAAGCGGCACGGCGCGCGGTGGCAGGCGATAGGCGTCTTCAACGTCCAGCAATGTCTCGCTCGTCTTGCCGGGAATGGGGACCTGGCGCATCGCGGCGTGGATGCGTGTGACCAGCGCACGGCCGGGATTCGTCTCGCCGAGCAGGAGATAGGCCAGTATGCCCACGATCGGCAGGGCGCCGATGATGGCGACCCATGCAATGCGTGACGTGGGTTGGCGATGAGGCCGCAGAAGGGCGCGAATGATGAAGATCACCTGCAGCGTGAAGACGCTTGCCGGGCCGAGCCAGTGCCAGTTCATGCGGTATGTTGCTTCCTCGATGGCGTGTGGAAGGGAGACGGGGCTTGGACAGGAAAATTCATTGCGCGTACGGCGGATGACAATCTTGCGTCACATTGCTAGAACGCCATCGCGTAAGTCCATAGCCCGCAGTTCCAGGGCATCGACGCATCCGACCGGAGCCGTTTCGCATGAAGATCGTTGCCTGCAACAGCAATCTCCCGCTGGCGCGCGCCGTCGCGCAGGAGCTTCGCCTGCCATTGTGCAAGGTTTCCGTCCGGCGGTTCGCGGATGCGGAAGTGTTCGTCGAAATTCAGGAGAACGTGCGCGGCGAGGATGTTTTCGTCATCCAGAGCACCTGTTCGCCGACGAATGACAACCTGATGGAGCTGCTCATCATGCTGGACGCGCTGCGGCGCGGTTCGGCGCGCCGGGTGACGGCGGTGATGCCGTATTTCGGCTATGCGCGGCAGGATCGCAAATCGGGACCGCGCACGCCGATCAGCGCCAAGCTGGTGGCCAATCTGCTTGTGGAGGCGGGCGCCAACCGCATTCTGACCATGGACCTGCATGCGATGCAGATTCAGGGTTTTTTCGACATCCCGGTGGATAACCTCTATGCCGCGCCGCTTTTCAAGCGCGATATCCATGCGCGTCATGACGGAGAGAACCTGATGATCGTGTCGCCCGATGTCGGTGGCGTGGTGCGGGCACGACAGCTGGCGCAACGCCTGAACACCGATCTGGCGATCATCGACAAGCGCCGCGAGCGGGCGGGTGTTTCCGAGGTGATGAACGTGATCGGCGATGTGTCCGGGCGTTATTGCATTCTGGTGGACGATATCGTCGACAGTGGCGGATCGCTGTGCAATGCGGCGGAAGCGCTGATGAAACATGGTGCGGCGGGGGTCGAGGCCTACGTGACACACGGTGTGTTGACCGGCAGCGCCATTGAACGGATCGGTGGTTCGCCCTTGAAGATGCTGACATTGACCGACAGTATTCCGGCAACCGAGGCGCTGGAGAACACGCCCAACATCCGCCAGATCACCACGGCCAATCTCCTGGCGCGCGCGATGAGCGCCGTCGCTGACGAAAGCTCCGTTTCGTCGCTGTTCGATTGAGGAATTCGCGCATGCTGCTGTCCCGCCCCTACTGGTATCTTCGTCACGGCGAGACGGACTGGAACGCGCAGGGGCTCTCTCAGGGGCGAACGGATATTCCACTGAATGCAACTGGCGAGGCGCAGGCGATCAAGGCCGGCGAACGCCTTGCCGCGCATTGGCGCGATGGCGCCTCGCCGATCACGCGGATCGTTGCCTCGCCGCTCAGCCGTGCATTGCGCACGGCCGAGGCGGCGCGCGATGCGATTGCGACGTCGAGCGGCGTGGAGCTGCCGCTGACGACCGATCCGCAGCTTGAGGAGGTCTGCTTCGGGGAGAAGGAAGGCCATCCGATGGGGGATTGGTACGATCCCTGGATCGAAGGCAGGTTCCTCCCGCAGGGATGCGAACCTTTCGCCGAACTGACGGCGCGGGCCGCCGGTGCGGTCAATCGGGCGCTGGAAGGTGAGGGCATGCCGCTGATCGTGGCGCATGGCGCGCTTTTCCGGGCGTTGCGGGCGGCGATGGGTTTGCCGATCAACGTGCGCCTGGCCAACGCTGTCCCGCTTTACATCACGCCGGGGGCGGAAGGCTGGAACATCAAGGCTTTTTCCGAGTGAATCGTGCCGATTCGGTTGCGGGCGGCGGGGTTTTCCGCTAAGGCCGCCCCTCGCGTCGGCACCCCTGGAGGCTGGCGCGCAACCGATAAGGAAATTTTCAAGTGGCTACGAATCTGACGACTCTCGAAGTCTCTTCGCGCGCGAAGGCTGGTAAGGGGGCAGCGCGCGCAACGAGACGTGCCGGTCTGGTGCCCGGCGTGATCTACGGTGCCAAGCAGGAGCCGACGCTGATCCAGATCGATCCGCGCGTGATCCTCAAGGAGATGGTGCGTGGCGGCTGGCGTTCGCGCCTGTATGAACTGCCCGTCGACGGCACGCCGGTGCGTGCGCTGATGCGCGAAGTTCAACTGCATCCGGTGACCGATGCGCCGATCCATATCGACTTCCAGCGTCTGGCGCCGGGCGAGAAGGTTCACGTCACGGTTTCCATCCATGTGACCGGCGAAGAGTCCGCACCGGGCATCAAGCGTGGTGGCGTGCTGAACCTGATCCGTCATACGGTTGAGGTTCTGGCGGATGTGGACAACATTCCGGCCAGCTTCAATGTGGATCTGAGCAAGCTCGACATCCATGACAACGTGCGCTGGGACGATCTGGAAGGCACGGAGCATGTTACGCCGCTGTTGCAGATCCCGAACTTCGTGATCGCGACCATCGCGCCGCCGACGGTCGATGCCGAGATGGAAGCCGAAGCGGCCGCCAAGGCTGCGGCGGAAGCGGAAGCCGCCGCCAAGCCGGGTGCGAAGAAGAAGTAAGACCGAACGTTCATGGCGGGGATGTTGCTTTGGACCGGGCTCGGCAATCCGGAGCCCGGAATGCGGCGTCACCGCCATAACATCGGCTTCATGGCGGTCGACCGGATCGCCGAGCGCCATGGGTTCGGCCCGTGGCGCAATCGTTTCCGCGGCGAAACCGCGGACGGCGTCATTGCCGGACAGAAGATCGTTCTGCTGAAGCCGATGACGTATATGAATGCGTCCGGCGACAGCGTGCAGCAGACGGCACGCTTCTACAAATTGCCGGTGGCCGACATCACCGCCTTTCATGACGAACTGGACCTTGCGTTCTGCAAGGTGCGGGTGAAGCGCGGCGGTGGCGCGGCGGGACATAATGGCTTGCGGTCGATGGACCGGACGCTGAACGATCAGAATTATCAACGCGTGCGTCTGGGCATCGGGCATCCGGGCCACAAGGACCGCGTGACCGGCCATGTGCTGGGCGATTTCGCGAAAGCGGAACAAAACGAACTCGAAGCACTTCTGGATGCGGTGGCCGATGCGGCGCCGTTGCTTGCCAAAGGCGAGCCGGAAGCGTTCATGACCAGAATTGCCATGCTGTGTGGGGAGAAGCGCTGATGGGTTTCAATTGCGGCATCGTCGGCCTGCCCAATGTCGGCAAATCGACGCTTTTCAATGCATTGACCGAGACGGCGGCGGCGCAGGCGGCGAATTATCCGTTCTGCACGATCGAGCCGAATGTGGGTCGTGTGGCGGTGCCCGATCCGCGGCTGGCGAAGCTGGCGGAAATCGGCAAGTCCCAGAAGATCCTGCCGACGAGCCTGGAGTTCGTCGATATTGCCGGTCTGGTGCGTGGCGCATCCCGTGGGGAAGGGCTGGGCAACCAGTTCCTCGCCAATATCCGCGAAGTGGATGCCATCATCCATGTGCTGCGCTGCTTCGAGGATGACGACATCACGCATGTGGAGGGCGGCGTCGACCCGGTGCGCGATGCGGAGATCATCGAGACCGAGCTGATGCTGGCCGATCTGGAAAGCCTGGAGAAGCGCGAGACGCAGTTGCAGAAGCGCGCGCGCGGAAACGATCGCGAGGCGCAGCAGCAGCTTACGGTCATGCAGCCGTTGATCGCGGCGCTGCGTGACGGCAAGCCCGCGCGCACGGCGATTCCTGCCGGCGAGGAGGAAACGGCGCGTCGTTTGCAGCTGATGACGACGAAGCCGGTCCTTTATGTCTGTAATGTCGAGGAGGGTTCGGCCTCCACCGGCAACACGCATTCGGAGGCCGTGCGCAAGCGGGCGGAAGCCGAGGGCGCGGCGGTCGTGGTCGTTTCGGCGGCGATCGAGGCGGAAGTCAGCCAGTTGCCGCAGGAGGACCGCGCCGAATTCCTCGAAGGGCTCGGGCTTCATGATTCCGGTCTGGATCGGGTGATCGCGGCGGGTTACGGCCTGCTGGGTCTGCGGACCTATTTCACGGTCGGGCCGAAGGAAACGCGCGCCTGGACGATCACGGCGGGCACGAAAGCGCCACAGGCCGCTGCGGTCATCCATAACGATTTCGAGCGTGGCTTCATCGCTTGCGAAACCGTGGCGTATGACGACTATGTGGCCTGCAAGGGGGAAGCCGGCGCGAAGGACGCGGGCAAGCTGCGGATCGAAGGCAAGGAATATGTGGTGCAGGACGGCGATGTCCTGCTGTTCCGCTTCAACGTCTGAGGCCTGATCCCGCATTCCCGATGCAGGGCGCTGACCGGGATAGGGAACGTGACATGAAGATCGCCATCGTCTGCGACTCGTTCAAGGAAAGCCTTTCCGCTTTCGACGTCGCGCATGAGGTCGAGGTCGGATTTCGGACGGTTTTCCCGGATGCCCTCTATATCAGGCGGCCGATGGCGGATGGCGGGGAAGGCACGGCGGCCATCCTTGCGGAAGCGACGGGCGGACGATTGATCCACCGTGTCGTGCGTGGTCCGATGGGCGCGGCGGTGGAAGCGCGTTTCGCCATTCTCGGGGATGGGCGGACGGCGGTGGTCGAACTGGCGGAGGCCGCCGGGCTGGCATTGGTGCCGCCCGTGCGACGCGACCCCTTGCGGGCGACGACATATGGCGTCGGGGAATTGATCCTTGCGGCGCTGGACGAGGGTTGCCGCCATATCCTGCTGGCTCTGGGTGGCAGCGCCACGAATGACGGTGGCGCGGGCATGGCCCAGGCGCTCGGGGTTTCCCTGCGTGATGGGAGGGGGCTTGAGTTACCGCCCGGCGGCGCGGCGCTGGCCGAGGTGGCGACGATCGATGTGACGGGCATGGATGCGCGGCTGGCGGAATCCCGGATCGAAATCGCCTGCGATGTGGACAATCCTTTGACGGGTTCCTTGGGAGCCTCTGCGATCTTCGGTCCGCAGAAGGGGGCGACGCCGGAGATGGTGGCGCGACTGGATGCGGCATTGGCGCGGTATGCGGCGCTTCTGGAAGCGACGACAGGTCGCGCCCTGGCGGACCTGCCCGGAATTGGCGCGGCAGGCGGGACGGGTGCGAGTGCCGTGGGGTTGTTCGGCGCCGTCATGAGGCCGGGTGTCGATATCGTCATGGAAGCATTGCGGCTGGAGGATGCGATCCGGGATGCCGATCTGGTGGTGACGGGGGAAGGCCGGATCGACGGGCAGACCTTGCAGGGCAAGGCGCCGATCGGCGTGGCGCGTCTGGCGAAGCGGCATGGCGTTCCGGTCGTGGCGCTGGCCGGCTCGCTGGGCGACGATGCCGGGGCTGTGCACGATCACGGCATCGATGCGGTGTTCAGCGTCGTGAACCGGCCCTGTAGCCTGGATCAGGCGCTGGCGGAAGCGGCCGTCAACGTGCGGCGCACGGCGCGTAACGTTGCGGCTGCGATGGCGCTGTTTCAGCCACGTCGCCAGTAGTCGTATCGGTAGGCCTTGGCGAAGCCGAGCTGGTCGTAAAGGCGCATGGCCGCAAGGTTGTCGGCAAGGACCTGTAGATAGGCATGCTGCGCGTTGCGGACGTATCCCCAGTTGCAGAGTGCGTGCATCAGCGCCTGCGCATGGCCCTGATGCCGGTTCGGCGCCGCGACGGCCAGTTCGAAAAGGCCGAGGTGCCCCTGTTGAAGCACGGCCAGCCCCACGCCAACCAGACGGCCATCGGCATACCGCGTGGCGAATGCGCAGGGGGTCTCGATACGCGACAGGATGTCGGCGTGACCCCGGCGTGCGCGTTCCGTCAATCCGGCGGCATGGGCCAGGGTGGCCAGCCAGGTTGCGGTTGGCGCGGGTTCCACGATGATGCCGGACGGGGCGGTCGTGGGAGACAGATCGCGCAGCACAGGACCCAGGAGGGCTCGAAAGGGGCGTAGCCAGCCTGCCGCAGGCGATCGGCGGTGTCGAATGTGGCGAGGTCGGTCAGGCGGAACAGGGGTGGGAGACCCTGCTCGACGTAATGTGTCTCGATCGCGGGCAGGAGCGTGCTGAAATCGGCGGATGGCGAGAGGGGGCTGGCGCTATTGGCGCGTTTCGTGTGGCCATCCGAGGTGCGCAGCATCCATCCGTCGAGCATTGCGGTGTGGCGTGCGGGCCAGGCATGCGCGGCGTATTCCTCCAGTTCGCGGATCTGTGCGAGGGAAATCATCGCGCTTGGGATCGAAACGGTTGCCATGATACCTCTGGCAATGCTGGATGGGCGTCGTGTGATGCGTCTGCTGTCCGAAGGAGCTTAACATGGATACGGTTGCGGCTGAGAAGAGCGGCATCGGCGCTTTGACCGGCCCGGCGCGTCAGGCTGCGCGCGCATTGGCGACCTCGACGACGGCCCGGCGCAACGATGCCCTGATGGCGGCAGCCGCTGCCTTGCGTGCGCGACAGGCGGAGATTCTTGCGGCGAACGTGCAGGACGTGGCGGCCTCCACGGCCTCGGCGGCGTTCCGGGACCGGCTGACGCTCAATCCGGCACGGGTCGAGGCGATGGCGAAGGGGCTGGAGGAGATCGCGGGATTACCCGATCCGCTAGGGCATGTTCTGGCGGAATGGACGCGTCCGAACGGTTTGCTGATGCGTCGGGTCGCGGTGCCGATCGGCGTGATCGGCATGATCTACGAAAGCCGTCCGAACGTCGGCGCCGATGCGGCGGGATTGTGCATCAAGTCCGGCAATGCGGTGATTTTGCGCGGCGGATCGGAAAGCCTGCATTCGGCGCGGGCGATCCAGACATGTATCGAGGACGGGCTGCGCGCGGCGGGTCTGCCGGTGGCGTGCGTGCAGATCGCGCCGGATGCCGACCGCGCGCATGTCGGCGCAATGCTGACGGCGGTGGGCGCGATCGACCTTATCATTCCGCGTGGGGGGAAATCGCTGGTCGAGCGCGTTTTGCGTGAGGCGCGCGTGCCGGTTCTCGCGCATGCGGAGGGGCTTTGCCACACCTATGTTCACGCCGCCGCCGATCCGGACATGGCGCGCAGGGTTCTGGCGGATGCCAAGATGCGGCGCACCGGCATCTGCGGTGCGACGGAGACGTTGCTGATCGACGCCGCCATCGCGCCATCGCTGCTGCCGTTGCTGGTCGAGGACCTGAGCGCGCGCGGGTGCGCGTTCGTGGGCGATGCGCGCGCGCAGGCGATCGTGCCGGGTCTGCCGCCCGCCACGACGCAGGACTTTGCGACCGAATGGCTGGACGCCAAGCTCTCCATCGCCGTGGTGGATGACGTGGCGGCGGCGCTGGCGCATATCGCCCGTTATGGCAGCCAGCATACCGAGGCGATCGTCACTGAAGATGCGGCGGCGGCGGCGACGTTCCTCAACGGCACGGACAGTGCGGTCGTGATGTGGAATGCGTCCACGCAGTTCTGCGACGGTGGGGAGTTCGGATTCGGTGCGGAGATCGGGATCGCGACGGGCAAGCTGCATGCGCGCGGGCCGGTCGGGCTGCAACAGCTCACGACATTCCGCTACGAGGTGCGCGGCAACGGGCAGGTACGCGGCTGATCCCGTCCATTCCGACATATGGCGACGGCCGGAACATGGCGATCGGCGTGCTGGGCGGTTCGTTCAACCCGGCGCATGTGGGGCATTTGCAGCTTGCGCGCTACGCGTTGCAGCATCTGCGGCTGGATCAGGTCTGGCTGATGGTGTCGCCGGGCAACCCGCTGAAATCGCGCCATGGCATGGCGCCGTTCGCCGCGCGGCTGGCAAGTGCGACCCGGTTGGCCGATGGGCGGCGCATCATCGCCACGGATATCGAGGCGCGTCTTCATCGTCGCTACACGGTGGAGACGATGGCCGTGCTTCGGCAGCGCTTTCCGCGGGCGCGATTCGTCTGGCTGATGGGGGCCGATGGTCTGGCCTCCCTGCCGCGCTGGCGGCGGTGGCAGGATCTGGCGAGGCTGGTGCCGATCGCCATCCTGCCCCGGCCCGGCAGCAATATCGGCGCGCTGGAAGGCCTGGCGGCGCATCGATTGCGGCATACGCGACGGCCGCCGCGTCGTGGGCCGGTGCTTGCGCGCTATAAAGGTTCAGCCTGGACTTTTCTTCCGGCCCCGCAGAACGGTATATCGGCGACAGCGTTGCGCGATTCGGGCATGATTGCCGACGCGCCCTGACTGCCATGATGAACCGGAGTGCGAGCCATCGCCAGGAAGCCGACAACCGATACGCCTGCCACGCCCGCACGACGGACTGGCAAATCGACAAAATCCCCCGCCGCCTTGGCTGAAGCCGCCAAATCGGCCGGAACGCCGCGCAAGAAGGCTGCGGCGGCTGGCCCCAAGCGTGGCCAGCGCGTGACGCGTGAAGCCGCCGAGCGCGAGGCGCTGGAGAAGGCGCTTGCCGTCATCACCGCCAGCCTCGAGGCGGACAAGGCGGAGGACATCGTCGTCCTCGATCTCACCGGCCGGGCGAGCTTTGCGGACCGGATGGTGATCGCGACCGGTCAGGTCGATCGTCAGATCACGGCCATGGCGACGCATCTCGAGCGCAAGCTGAACGAGGAAGCCGGCATCAAGCGGGTGTTGATCGAAGGCGCCAACGGCTCGGACTGGGTGCTGATCGACGTGGGCGACATCGTCGTGCATCTCTTCAAGCCCGACAGCCGCGTTCTGTATGGGTTGGAGCGCATGTGGGGTGCGGATTTCGACGCGACCGATTCGGACGATTCGGTCACGACGCTCTGACCGTGCGGTTGATCGCGATCGGCCGGATGAAGGCCGGTCCGGAGCGCGACCTGCTCGATCGTTATGCGGCGAGGCTGCGGCCGCGTCTGGATGTGACCGAGATTGCCGAAACGCGCGGTTCGGCGCTGGAGATCCGGCGTCGGGATGCGGCATCGCTGCTCGGGGCCTGCCCGGATAACGCTCTTGTCGTCGCGCTGGACGAGGGGGGAGCCACGCCGGACAGTCTCGAATTCGCCGGGATGATGGTGCGGTGGCGCGAAACCGGGCGACCGCTCTGTTTCCTGATCGGTGGTGCGGAGGGACTCGAATCCAGCGTCATCGACCGGGCGGATGCGACATTGTCCTTCGGGCGCATGACGTGGCCGCACATGCTGGTGCGTGGCCTGCTGGCGGAGCAACTCTATCGGGCGCAGGCCATCAATACGGGCCATCCCTATCATCGGGCCGCCAGACCCCGGGATTAGACACCCGGTCGTTGAGTCAAAAAAAAAGCCCCCGGGTTTTCCCGGAGGCATTCAAAGCGGTCTTCGGGAAATCGGGCCGATGATTATCGGATATTGCGGTTCGGCGCGTCGATCGCAAAGGCGTCGTCTGGCGCCTCGGCTACTTCCGTGGACGCCATCGGGTGACGCAGGGCGTCGAAGTTGCCTTCGATCGCACGATGGGTTGCGACGCGGCGTGTGGCAAAGGCCGGCTGGACCGTGGCCTGGACCGGCGTGTTGCTGGCCATCATCACGCCATTGTCGGGACGGCCATAGATGAAGCCGTAGGTCGGGTAGATGCTGCCGTAGTCTTCGCTACGACCGTTCAGCGCCACCCGCACGGCGCTCCAGTCGTTGTTGGGCGAGACGTCGATGACATGCACGTTACGGGAAATGCCGCGCTGTGCCCAATGGGACTGGTCGATGACGATGGTGCGGCTATCCTGAATTTCTTTCACGACGGCGACATGACCGAGCGGCATCCGGCGCGTGGCGCGGAAGTTCAGGACCGAGCCGGGCTCCGGTGCCGCGCCGCGTGCATAGACGCCGCGTGCGTTATACCACCAGTCAGCGGCGTTCCCGTGCAGGATGACATCCGACGCCGTCTTGGCGAAAGCGACGCACTGGATGACGTGACCGACGCTGTAGTGGCGACGCGCCACGAAGCGGGTGTGGTGGAAGTTTGCGTGGCGGACAAACCGATGCCGGGCTTCGGCCGACTGGCTGCCCATGGCCATTGTAAGAAGCAATGAAAGGATTGTCAGAGAAGAAAAAATGGGCCTGCGGCGTGATTTCAGGCAACTTCTCTGCGTCACGTTCATTATTTCCCGGATGGCGTCTTGTCCCGAGATCAGAGCTAACAGGGTTTACGCAACCCTGGCAAGCCGTGTACGCATCACTTGGAAATAATTTGTGTGGTTTTGGAGCGACAGTTAGCTGTTGCCGCTCCGCCTCACTTTTGAAGCCGACAGATTACTTGGTCGTCACCAGCATGATTTCGACGGCCATGCGCGGATCGGCGAGAACGGCCTGCACGCAGGCGCGTGCCGGGGCCTGACCTTCCGGCAACCAGGCGGTCCAGAGTTCGTTGAGAATGGCGCGATCGTCGATGTTCTTCAGCCAGATCTGCGCTTGCAGGATGCGCGTATTGTCCGTGCCGTGCCGTTCAAGCAATTCGTCAAGCTGGGAAAGCACGTCCGCTGTCTGTGCCTTCATGTCCGCATCGAGGTTTCGGGCGACGATGCCCTGCGTGAAGACGAAACCGTGATATTCGACGGCCTTGGACAGGATCGGGTTGGGTTCGGTGCGCAGGATGCGGCTCATGGTATGGCTCCTCTGAAATCGTCTGTGTCGATGGCGGCGGATTGTGGTTCGGCGCGCCCATGCGGTCAACCATGGGGCCGCATGCTTGCATGGCGGCGGCGGGCACGGTATCGCGCGGGGGCCATAAGGCAACCGATACAAAGAGGGAGATCGGGCCGATGCGGGTTCGGACCGTTCAGGTGACGCCGC
>NZ_CP014691.1:2292500-2377500 GCF_002005465.1 Neoasaia chiangmaiensis
ATGCCGTATTCGCATTGTGGATCAGCGCCATCGGAGTCGTCCTGTTGTCGAAAACGAGCGCAACTTAAATGAGAACGACTATCAATTGCAAAAAAAATCGACTGAGAAACTCCGTTTCCTGATGAACTGCTGACCGACCGGTCGGCGCGGCATTATACAAACCCGATCGAGAAGGATATAACGCCACGCTCGGCTGGTATTGGGAATGTAAGATGAGCGAACGCCCTGTGGATCTGACCATCAAGCCTGTAGTATCCGGCGCGCCGCGTATCGTGCCGGTGATCCTGTCGGGCGGCTCGGGCAGCCGGCTGTGGCCGATCTCGCGCGGGAGCTATCCGAAGCAGTTCTGGCCGCTGCTGACGGACAAGACGCTGCTGCAGGAGACGGCGCTGCGCGGCGAGGGCGCGGGCCTGTCCGCGCCGATCGTGGTGTGCAACGCCGAGCATCGTTTCATCATCGCCGAGCAGCTGCGTGAGGTCGGCATCCACGATGCGCGCATCGTGCTGGAGCCGGTGGCGCGCAATTCCGCCCCGGCGATCGCGGCGGCCGCCTTCCTGGTGGCCGAGACGGATCCGGACGCCGTGCTGTGGGTGATGGCGGCGGATGCGGCCATTACCGATGCCGGGGCACTGGGGCAGGCGCTGCAAAGTGCCGTATCCGCGGCCAATGACGGCCTGTTCGTCACCTTCGGCATGAAGCCCACGCGACCGGAAACCGGCTACGGCTATATCGAGCGCGGCGAGGAAATCGCGAATCTCGCGCATGTCTATCGCGTGGCGAAGTTCGTCGAGAAGCCGAGCGCCGCCGATGCCGAGACGCTGGTGGCGGACGGGCGGCACCTGTGGAACTCGGGCATGTTCGTGGCCCAGGCGAAGACCCTGCTGGCCGAGACCCAGGCCCATGAGCCGCAGGTGTATGAGAACGTGCGTCGCGCCGTGGCCGAACGTCAGACCGATCTGGATTTCGAGCGTCTCGGCGCCGCAGGCTTCGGCGCGGCGCCGGACATCTCGGTGGACTATGCGATTGCCGAGCGCACGCAGCGGGCCGCGGTGGTGCCGGGCGATTTCGGCTGGTCGGACATCGGCAGCTGGGATGCGCTGTGGGAACTCAGCCCCAAGGACGACGACGGCAACGCCACCTATGGCGACGTGTTCCTCGACCGTGCCCGGAACTGCTATGTCCGCTCCGACGGCATCGTGGCGACGGTGGCCGGCGTGGAGGACCTGATCGTCGTGGTGACGCAGGATGCGGTGATGGTCTCGCATCGCGACCGTGCGCAGGACGTCAAGCACATGGTCAGCCGCCTGCGGGCTGCCGGCCGCAAGGAAGCGCTCAGCCATAACCGCAACTATCGCCCCTGGGGCTTCTACGAGGGGCTGATCCAGGGCGATCGCTTCCAGGTCAAGCGCATCGTCGTCGAGCCCAACCAGAAGCTGTCGCTGCAGAAGCACTTCCATCGCGCCGAGCACTGGGTGGTGGTCGAGGGCACGGCGATCGTCACGCGCGACGAGGAACAGCACATGGTGCGCGAGAACGAGAGCATCTACCTGCCGCTGGGCTGCGTGCACCGGCTCGAGAACCCGGGCAAGATCCCGCTGACCCTGATCGAGGTGCAGTCCGGACCCTATCTCGGCGAGGACGACATCGTCCGCATCGAGGACGTCTATAGCCGGGTGCAGCAGGGCTGAGTCTCGCGCCCTCACGCGGTGGCCGTTCCGGTCGATTGATATCCGCATGACAGCAAGCCGGAGAGAACGAGAGTGAAGGTTGCGATTCTGGCGGTGGCCATGTCGGAGCGATACGATGCCGTCTGCAACGATGTTGCCCATCACTATCGGCTGTTGTCGGAAACGTGTCCGCTGGTTGAGGAGGTACGTGTTTTCGCGGGCGCATACGACGTCACGGCGTTTCCCGATGTGCCGGTAGAGACCTTTGAGCGCGCGGAGCAGTGGCTGGCGGACGATAAGGGGATCGTCGTGCTGCTGCATTATTGCGATGGCCACTTGCCGCAGGGCGCGCAATGGCGTGCCGAAGGCCGAAAGCTGATCGTGCGCTGGCACAATGCGACGCCGCCCTGGTTCACTTTCGGCGTGCAGAACCAGAACGCCAATCATGCGCTTCTGGGTTATCGCACCGTCATGGCGTTCATCGACCGGAGCGAAACCTGGTTCTGGGGAAATTCCGACTTCACGCGGGAGCAGCTTCTTGCATTGGGCGCATCGGCGGAGCGGTGCCGGGTCGTCTATCCGGCCAGCCGCTACCTCGATTCCGAAACGAGCTGGCCGACGGCGGATGACCCGACGAATGCCGGCGACGGTTTCGACCTGCTGTTCGTCAGCCGCGTGGTGGCGCACAAGGGACATACCAACGCAATCGCTCTGGCCGACCGTGTCCGGGAAATAACCGACCAACCCGTTCGGCTGCATATCGTGGGAAAAGGGTTCGACGAGCCGAGCGCGTTCTCCACGAAACTACGCGATGCGATTAAGGCAGCCCGCGCCGAAATCGTGGTGCATGGCGCCATTCCGGATGATGCGCTGATGTCGCTCTATCGGCATGCCGATGCGTTCATCTGTCTTTCCGAACATGAAGGCTTCGGTTTGCCGGTTTTCGAGGCCATGCGCCATCGATTGCCCGTCGTCGCCTGGGCGACGACCGCGTTCCGCACGTTACTGGCCGATCATCCATTCGCTTTTCCGAATTTCGATCTGGATCTTTTCGCCGCTGCCGTCGCTGCCCTGAAACAGCCGGGCGTGAAAACGCAACTGCTGGAGGTGCAATATGCGATCGCGCGGCAATATACGGCCGCAATGATCGCCGGGCAGGTCAATGATGCGCTGGCGGCCGTCGAGAGCCCGTGGGGACAACCTGCCAACGACGACCTGATGCGTGCCGCCGTCCGCTTCCGGCCCAATATCGCGCAGGCGCTGGATACGGCGCATCGTCGCATGCTGGAAGTCCATCCGAAGAGCTTCGACGATACCGTGGCGTTCGACGCGCACATCAACGTCACATCGCTTTACGACCTGCGGATGTTCAAGGATTTCATCCGGCAGAAGCAGGACATCATTACCGCCTTGACGACACCCGTCGCGCGCCCGTCGGTCATGTTTCCACCTGCCGAGTTCTCCTTGCATCGTCACGTTGGGACGAAAAGCACGTCGGCTGAGGGCAATGGCCCGACGGCGCAGACGATGCCCGCTGCGTATCTCGTTTTCGGACCTTATGCGCGGTTGCCGGTCGGGCAATACGAGGCCACGATGGACGCCGTCCTGACCATCGATTCCGACGGTATTTTCGCGTTCGAAATCGACGTCAGCGCGGACGGGCAGGAATGCGTCAAGCGTAGCCTGACGCTTGGACAGGGTATCTACCGGCTGGATGAGCCGATCGCGTTCGGCTGGGCGCAGGAAGGCGCACGGATGGAATTGCGACTGCGCGCGGTGGAGCCGTTCCTTGGCAGCCTGGTCTTCTCCGGCGCCACAGTGACGAAGACCGATGTTCCGGCAACCGTTGGCAAGGCGGCACCGGCGAGCGGCGTGCCGTCTTTCACGTTGCCGACATTAACCTGGCCCGCATGGGGCACGGCGTTGCGGCGGATGCCGGGCAAGCGACGCGCCCGCAGGACATTCCGGCAAGGCAATGCCGCGCGCGACGCCGGGCAATGGGTGGAGGCGGCACGGCTATACGATGCCGGGCTGGAAGACGATCCCGATAACTTCGCCTATCTCGTGCAGGCCGGGCATATGTACAAGGAAGCGGGTGTGAACGAAACCGCGCTGTCCCGTTATGCCGCCGCGTACCGGCTCAATCCGGGCGATGCCGATCTGTGCCTTCAGATGGGCCATTTCTTCAAAATGACCGGCGACAAGAAGAAGGCGCGGGATTTCTATGAAAAGGCCCTTTCGGCATGCGGCGACATTGCGGCGGACGCTGGCGGCGAGCTTGCGTCGATGGGTGGCGGCTGACGCGCCGGACGGCACGAAATTCGAACGTCGAAAGGCGTTTGCGAAACGATGATCCGCTTGCATGGCGGCGCTGGGACGGACTTGGACACGGTCATGAAAATAGCTTTCCTCGTACAAGGGCTATTCGAAAAAAGCGACTCGATCGGTTACGATTGCGTCTACGAATATCAGCGCGTGAAGAACTTTTTCCCGGACCTGCCGCATGACATTCGCATTTTCGCGGAGCGTTTCGATACCGGGCATTATGCCGGCGTGCCGATCGAAGGGCTGATGGCGTTTCATGACTGGTGCCGCAACAATCCTGACGGCACGGTGATCTATCATTACTGCGGCGCATGGCGCGAGATGGACGAGTTCCTCGTTCGGCGTCCCGCGCGTTCGGTCATTCGCTGGCACAACAATACGTCGCCATGGTTCTATTTTTCCAAGGAGGCATACCTCGTTCATACGATCGAGGGCTTCGACAATATCGTCGATATCGCCGACAAGCCGAACCTGTCTTTCTGGGTGAATTCTTCCTTCACGCGCGATCAGTTCATTGCCCTCGGTGGCCAGGCATCGCGTTCGGCTGTGGTTTTCCCCGCCAGTCGCTATCTCGAGAAAGCGGATGAGGGGCCTGCGAAAGCGCGCGTTTTCGCGCCGGATGGCACCATCAATATGCTTTTCGTCGGGCGTGTGGTGCAGCACAAGGGACATAAGGCGATCATTGCCGTGGCCCGACGCGTGCACGAGACGACAGGATGGCCGGTCACCGTGCGCTTCGCGGGGCGTGAAGACGACGTGAAGGAAGATATCGCGGCTTTCGCGCAGACGATTGACGGCGTGGAGACCATCTTCTGTGGCGAGGTCTCCGAGGCGGCGCTGGAGGAGCTTTATCGCATCTCCGACGTTTTCCTGTGTCTATCGGAGCATGAAGGTTTCGGGCTGCCGGTTTTCGAGGCCATGCGCTGCGGCCTGCCGACCGTCGTCTGGTCCACGACCGCACTGCGTGAACTGATGGTCGATCACCCTTTCGGTTTCCACCTTTACGATCTCAACATGTTCGCCGCCGCCGTGGTGTCCCTGCGTGACGACAAGGTCTATCGCGCGGTGCTCGATGCCCAGCGCCATGTTCTGGCGACATACACGGCGGCGATCGTGGACGGGCAGATCCGCGATGCCCTGTCCGCTCTGGAAAACCTGAACGCGCACGACGTGTATGCGTCCCTGCCGACCACATTGCGTGCGATGCCGCAGCTCGCGGCAGCTGTCGCGGGTCAGATGCAAAAAGCGCTGAGCCACCCGACGGAGACGAAGGCGATCGAGCGGGACAGCGGGTACAACCTTTTCTCCCGTTACGATATCGAGACATTCAGGATGTTGTTCGATCGTGCCGATCGCCTGCGCTTCGCCCCGTTCGAGAATATTGGAAGTGGTGGGGGTTATCGGATTGCCGCCAGGGATTTTCGTCACAAGGGCGGCGAGGTGGAAGATGGGTGCCTGAGCTTCCCCTGGGGTCATTATCCGAAGGGGCACCTGATTTTCGGACCATATATCGAATTACCGCCTGCGCATTATGTCGCGACATTCGATTTATCCGTGCGGATGGAGGGCGGCAGGACGATCGAGGTGGATGTCGCCTCCGTTCGGCACGGCACGCTGGCACGGCGTAAAATCACGCTGCGCAAGCTGGACGCGTCGCCGCCGAGCGTAGCGTTCGAAGCGAAAGAAGCGGGCGATACATACGAGTTCAGAGTGAAATTTCCGCAGGGCTGTAATGGCGAGCTGACGTTTCGTGGCGTCTCGCTCGGCCAGGGCGCATAACCCATCCGGATCAAAGCCGATCTAACGGCGGAGTTTTGCCGCGCGCCGACGGTGGGCCGAATTGGGAATGCCGAGGCTCTCGCGATATTTGGCGACCGTGCGGCGCATGATGTCGATACCGTCCGCCTGAAGTCTGGCCGCCAACGCATCGTCCGACAGGATGTCCGTCTCCGCATCGATCAGGGCACGCAGGCGGTGTCTGATTGTCTCCGCGCTTTGTCCGCCATCGGTCGTCGTACCCACGGCATTCGAGAAGAAGGCACGCAGGGCGATGACGCCTCGGGGGGTATCGATAGAGCGTGAAGCGGTGATGCGACTGACGGTGCTTTCGTGCAGGCCCGTTTTTTCCGCGACTTCACGCAGGGTCAGCGGGCGCAACGCGGAGAGGCCCGTTTCGAGGAAAGGTGCCTGATGCGTCACCAGCACGCGGGCGACCGCCAGCAGCGAGCGTGAGCGCTGGGCCATGGCCTTCATCAGCCAGTTCGCATGGCCCGATCGTTCGCGCATATAGGCTTTTGCCGATCCGTCGGCGGCAGCCAGGCGCGTGGCAAATGTGGTGTCGATCCGCACGCGCGGCAGGGTCTCTTCGTTGAGTTCGACGGCGAAGCCGCGATCGTCCCGATAGGCGATGACGTCCGGCACGGCGGGCTGTCCGGTGAATTCGGGGTCGAAACCCGGCTTCGGGTCGAGGGCGCGCAACTCGGCGAGCATGTCGGCGAAATCCTCATCATCGACGCCGCAGCGTTTCTGCACGCGGGCGCGTTGCCCGTCTGCCAGCAGGTCGAGATTTGCCAGCAGGATCTCGACAGCGGGGTCGTATCGGTTTTTCGCGTGGAATTGCGCCGCCAGACATTCCGCGAGATTGCAGGCGAAGCAACCGACGGGCTCGAATTGCATCATGATCCGCCGGACGGCCTCGACCTGCCCGACAGGCAGGCCCAGCATGTCGGCCACGTCCTGCGGCGTGCCTTCCAGCCGTCCGTTGGCGTCCAGCATGGTCAGCAATATCTCGCCGATCGTTCGTTGCGTTGCATCGAGCGCGGCGAAGCGCAGTTGCTCGGCCAGTTTTTCGCGTACGGATGGCGTGGTCGCGCGCTCCAGCGGGGAGAGATCGTCGGCCGTGCGGTCCGGGTCCTCGTCGTGGATCAGGGTATCCAGCGGTGCATCGTCGAGGCTGTCGCCAATGCGGTCCGTCTCTGTGGCGATGTCGTCGGATATCGGCGCGTCGTCAGGCGGCTCGGCTGTCTCGCCGAGGCCGATATCGACGATCAGCAGCGGGTTGGTCTCGGCTTCCGCAAGCAGATAGGCGAGGGCTTCCTGATTGGAGCGCTGCAACAGGCCGATTGCCTGTTGCAGGCGCGGCGTCATGGCCAGCGTGCCGGTTTGCCGAAGAAGGAAGCCGGGCGCTTGCATGGCTGGCGGTGGCTAGAGCGAGAAGTTCTCCCCGAGATAGACGCGCCGAACATCCTCGTTGGCGACGATCTCCTCAGGGGTGCCTTCGGTCAGGACCTCACCGCTATGCATGATGTAGGCCCGGTCGATGACCTCCAGCGTTTCACGCACGTTGTGGTCGGTGATGAGCACGCCGATACCGCGATCCTTCAGATGCGAGACCAGATCGCGGATTTCGCCGACGGCGATCGGGTCGATGCCCGCCAGCGGCTCGTCGAGCAGGATGTAGTTCGGCTGGCTGGCCAGGGCGCGGGCGATTTCAAGCCGTCGCCGCTCGCCACCCGATAGTGCCAATGACGGCGAACGGCGGAGGTGGGAGATGCCGAACTCGGCCAGAAGCCCGTCCAGCATGGTTTCGCGGCGTGCGAAATCGGGCTCGACGACCTCGAGTGCCGCCAGAATGTTCTGTTCGACGTTCAGGCCCCGGAAGATGCTGGCTTCCTGCGGCAGGTAACCGATTCCAAGCCGGGCGCGGCGATACATCGGCAACTGGGTGATGTCGGCGCCGTCGAGTGTGATGACGCCCGCATCCGGCTGCACAAGACCGACGATCATGTAGAAACTGGTGGTCTTGCCCGCGCCGTTCGGCCCCAGCAGGCCCACGGCCTCGCCACGCTGAACCTGTAACGAGACGTCGCGCACGACCGGGCGCTTCTTGTAGCTCTTGCCGATGCCATGCGCGATCAGGCCGTCCTTCAGGAGCGGGTTCGGCGTCGTATGTCGGGCGGTGAATGTATTCTGGTCGTTCACTTGGTGCCACCGGGCTTGCTGCTGTTGGCCTCGTTCGGGATCACCAGGCCTTCGATACGCTGGCCCGGCATCGGGTTCATGATCGCCACGCCGGTTTTCATGTTCACGATCGCGGAGGCGCCGTTATTCTGGTTCTGCCCGCTCGTGACGTGGACATGGCCGATCAGTCGGGCCATCTGCGTATCGAACATATAGACGCCGCGATCGCCGGTCGCGGTCTCGTTGGGGGTGCGAAGCAGGACATGGCCCCAGCCATAGGCGCGGTCCAGCTTCGTGTTGCCGCCCATCGGGCCATTGCCGGCACCGTTTGCATCGCCGCCATTCGCGGGGGCTTTCGGCGATGCATCGTCCGGCTTGCTGAACGCGACCAGCACGTCGGCACGGACCCGCTTGCCGTCGTTGGTCGTCACGGTCGCGTCGCCGCGCCCGACGGACATGCGGGTATCCGAGTGATATTCCATCACGTCGCGGGCCGTCATGACATCCTGCGGTGTGACGAGCTTCAGCGCCTTGCCGGTCATGACCATCGTCGCCTGATCGATGTCGTAAAGTGCCTTATCGCCCCAGGCCTGATCCGTGGGCGTATAGATGTGGACATGGCCGACCGCTTCCATGCGGTAGAGCTCCATGCTGCCACCCATCGTGTCGTTGCCGCCATTCTGATCGGCGGTCGCGGGCTTCGGTGGCGGCGCGCCCGGCGGCGGGGCCTTCTTGCGCAGGAAGCCGATCAGCTGGTCCGCGTCGATCGTGACATCGCCACGAACCGCCCGCGCGCGATCGACGAATGTGACCGTCTGCGCATCGTGATCGTATGTCTGGGGGCCGGCGGAGCTGATATGCACCTGCTCCCCGTGCGAAAGGTCGATGCCCTGCGCCCGCGCGCCCATCGTGGTCACGGCGACCGTGACGGCCAGCAGCGGTGCCGCCATCGCTGGCAGGCGTCCGATCGTGCTCATGGTGTCGCCCGCTTGTCGGTCGGCGAGGCGTCGGGCCGGGCGTTCGGCGTGCCCATGGCGTCTTGGTCGTCGTTGCGTATCACGCGTTCCGGTCCTGTGAATTGCAGCAGTCCAGCATGCTGATCGAGAAAGTAGCCCTGTGCGTCGAGAACGCCAAATGGTCCCTCGGCATGGACGCCATCATTCGATGCGATGACGCTGCGCTTGAGGTCGATATCGGCGGTCGGGCCGTTCATCAGCGTGCCGTCGTCGCGATACAGCACGACATGCCCGGTCAGGTTGAGTGTCTGCTCACGCTGCATATACACACCATGATCGGCGCGCACGTCGGCCCAGCTGTTGCCGCCGAGGAAGATGTCCGCCACGGGATCTGTCATGTCGATCCGGTCCGGCCCGTTCTGCTGCGTCACGCGCGAGGTAATCATGTACGGCCGGTCATGGGCATCGAGGCCGCGATAGGTCGCGCCTTCCATGTTCCCGCTCTCGACCTTCATGCGCGACATCTCGCGGATTGCGGCGCGGTTCTCGTTCATCAGCCGGGCGATCTCCGGCCAGACGGCGATCGACCCCAGCAGAAGAAGCGCCAGACTGGGAAGCGCCCATTTCGCCGCCCCCAGCAGCGAACGACGGCGTGCCATGTCCGCCGCGGTCGGAACCTGGCGGTTGCGACGATCGCCCTGGGCGCGCATCGCCTCGCGCAGGGCCACCAGTCTCGCGGTGTTGCGCTCGAAATCGCTGCGCTGCGGTCGCTGGTCGGAGTCGTCGGTGCTCACGCGATGCCTGCCCGCAGGAGATCGTGCACATGCACGATGCCGATCGGCCTGCCGTTTTCGTCGAGAACGAACAGACTGGTGATCGGCTTCGTCCGCGCATTCATGACGCGCACGGCTTCCTGGGCCAGCGCGTCCGGCGTGATGGTAATCGGCCCGCGGTTCATGATCGTCTCGGCACGCGTGGTGCTGAGATCGTGCATCAGGGCGGGTCGCAGGTCGCCGTCGGTGATGAGGCCGATCAGCCTGTCTTCGTCGTCCAGCACACCCATGCAACCGAACGCCTTGCGCGTCATCTCCATGATGACGGCCGAAAGCGGCATGTCACCGCGTCCCAGCGGCAGGGCCTCGCCCGTATGCATCAGCGTCTGGACGGGACGCAGTTTCGCGCCGAGCTGCCCGCCGGGGTGGAAGGCGCTGAAGTCGTTCGCCGTGAAACCGCGCTGCTCCAGAAGGGCGATGGCCAGCGCGTCGCCCAGCGCCAGCTGCATCAACGTGCTGGTGGTCGGGGCCAGTCCCATGGGGCAGGCCTCACGCGCACGGGGGATCGTCAGGACGTAGCTGCTGGCGCGCGCCAGCGTCGATTCCAGCATGGCCGTCACACCGACGATCGGCAGATCGTGCCGCACGCCATATTCCAGAAGCGCCGCCAGTTCGCTTGTTTCTCCGGATTGCGACAGGATGACGAGCACATCGTCATCGCCGATCATCCCGAGATCGCCATGTGCGGCTTCCGCCGGGTGCACGAAAAGGCTGGGCGTGCCGGTGGAAGCGAGAGTCGCCTGAATTTTGCGGGCGATATGACCCGATTTGCCGATTCCGGAAAGAATCACCCGTCCGGAACAGGTCAGGATGCGCTCCACGACCGCGGCAAAGGCGCTTCCGAGGCCATCCGTCGCGGCCAGCGCATCGCGCAGATGCTCCAGCCCATGGCGCTCGGCTTCCAGCGTGGCCGCCGCGCTCCGCAGACTCCGCGTCGCGCGATCGGCGGCATGTTGCTGCGATAGGAGGTTGAACTCGGTCATAGCCGCTGTCATCCCGCTTTGTGACCTATCGGTCAATCGGCAACCGGGTTCCGATATATTACCGTGTCACTCTTATGCACGATGCGAAAAGATGTCCGGCTCTTCGTAGCCCAGAAGGTCAAGCCGTGCGCGGGCCGGCAGAAAATCGTAACAGGCCTGCGCCAGATCCCGGCGCCCCTCGCGGATCAGCAGGGCTTCCAGCTTCTCCCAGAGGGCGTGCAGATGCAGCACGTCGGACGCCGCGTAGCTCTGCTGCTCCGGCGTGAGCGTCGCCTGACCCCAGTCCGACGTCTGCTGATGCTTGGCGAGTTCGACCCCCAGCAATTCACGGCAGAGTTGCGCCAGACCATGACGTTCGGTGAAGGTGCGGACCAGACGCGCGGCGATTTTCGTGCAGATGACCGGCGCGACGGTGATGTCCAGCGCGTGTTGCAGGATCGCGACGTCGAAACGGGCGAAATGCATCAGTTTGGTAACGCTGTCATCGGTCAGAAGGGCTTTGAGATTGGGGCAGTCGGCATAGCGGCCACCAAGCGAGACAGGTCGGATCTGCACTAGATGCGCCTCGCCGTCGCCAGCGGAAAGCTGCACCAGGCAGAGGCGGTCGCGATGGGGGTTGAGACCCATGGTCTCGGTATCGATTGCGACGACCGGGCCGAGGTCGAGGTCGTCCGGCAGGTCGCCGTCATGAAGATGAAAGACGGCGCTGGCTCGGCTCATGGCGTTTCGCAATCTTCGCTGAAAGCACGGAAGCCGGCGATCGCTCGCCGGCTTTCCCGTTGTGCTGGTGCCCAGAAGAAGACTCGAACTTCCACGTCCTTGCGGACACAGGTACCTGAAACCTGCGCGTCTACCAATTCCGCCATCTGGGCTCAGAGGCAACCCGGTAATGCGAAACCCGATCGGGTTTTGGCATCCGGGATGGTGTCGAGGCGTTTAGCCGCAAGGTTGGGTGGCGTCAACACCCTGCGAAGAAAATTCGACAGGCGATGATGAGTGAGGGAACAGGCATGACGAAACGTATTGCGACCGTAATCGGCGGCCATGGCTTTATCGGCCGCCATGTCGTGGAAGGGCTCGTGGCCGAGGGCTACACGGTGCGTGTCACCTCGCGTCGACCCGACCGGATTCGCCGTCTCCGCCGTCTGGGTGGCGGAAACAAGGTGATACCGGTCTATGCCAGCGTCACCGATGCCACGACGTTGCATGCCGCAATCGATGGCGCGGAGGGCGTCGTCAATCTCGTCTCGATCCTGACGGAAAGCGCGCAGGCGACTTTCCATGCCATCAATGGGCAGGCTGCCGGGCGTGTGGCGCGGATCGCGGCGGAACATGACGTGGCACGCTACGTGCACGTCTCGGCCATCGGGGCCGATCCGCAGTCGCCCTCCGCATACGGTCGCAGCAAGGCGGAAGGCGAGGCAGCGGTGCGCCGCATTTTCCCTCATGCCGGGATCATCCGTCCGTCCGTCGTGTTCGGGCCGGAGGACAGGTTCCTGAACATGTTCGCCACAATGGCGCGTTTTCTTCCCGTAATGCCGGTATTTTGCGGTGATACTCGTTTTCAGCCGGTCTATGTCGGCGATGTGGCCGCGGCGATCGTGACGCTGCTGGACGAGCCGCAGGTGTCTGCGCGTCTGGTCGAGGCCGGCGGACCGGATATCCTGACGATGCGCGAAGTGATGCGATATGTGATGACGCAAACAGGCCATCAGCGTCCGCTCCTGACAGTGCCGTTGCCGCTCGCCCGTCTGGAAGCCAGTCTGTTTGAACGCCTGCCCGGCAAGCTGTTGACCAATGACCAGATCAACATGATGCAGAAGGATAATGTCGTGGCGAGCGAGGCCGTGACCTTGGGTGAGTTGGGGATCGAGCCTACGCCGATGAGCAAGATCGTGCCGCAATATCTGCATCGTTCAGCCAGATAGGGCCGAACCGGACATAACGCCGCAAGAAAATTGCGCCTCCGGAGAGGGAAAAAAGCGGATTTATCCTGAAAGGTCAGTCTTGCTGACTTAAAAAAAGATCATGCCTGAATTAGCTGACGCCGACCGGTGGAACAGGTTCGCCGTAGCTGATGAAGGAACGCGCCCGTGGCCGAGCGTATGCTGCAATTCGTCTCTCTGCCGCAGGAAATGCCGGAGAAGCGCGCCGTGGCGGAACGTCGCGCGGATTTTGGCGAGATTTATCGGGCTTTCGCTGTCGAGCGTGCCGAGCAGCAGGCCAGCCGGTGCTCGCAATGCGGCATTCCGTTCTGCTCCATCCATTGCCCGCTGGGCAACAATATCCCTGACTGGCTGAAGCTGACGGCGGAGAACCGGCTGGAGGAGGCATACGTCGTCTCCGCCGCAACGAATACTTTCCCCGAGGTTTGCGGACGCATCTGCCCGCAGGACCGGCTGTGCGAAGGCAATTGCGTCATCGAGAAGGGCTTCGAAAGCGTTACGATCGGCGCGGTCGAGAAGTTCATCACCGAGACGGCATTCGAGAAAGGCTGGGTAAAGCCCAATCTGCCGCAGCGGGAGCGGTCACAGAGCGTCGGGATCGTCGGTGCGGGGCCGGCCGGTCTGGCGGCGGCCGAGCGCCTGCGGGCGCTGGGCTATCAGGTGCATGTGTATGACCGGCATGATCGTGTCGGCGGGCTGATGGTCTACGGCATTCCGAGCTTTAAGCTGGAGAAGCACGTCGTGTCGCGGCGGCATGCCCTGCTGGAGGAGCAGGGGATCGTTTTTCATCTCTCGACGCCGATCGGCGCGGCGCCGGGCGAAACACCGCTCGAGGAATTGCGGGCGCGCCATGACGCGGTGTTCGTCGGAACGGGTGTCTATCGCTCACGGGAAGTGCGGGTGCCGGGCGTCGGGTTGGGTGGTGTCGTGCCGGCCATCGATTTCCTGACGGCGTCCAATCGGCGCGGCTATCATGAGGAGCCGGGCGACGATGCCCACCTGCATGCGCGCGGCAAGCGTGTGGTGGTGATCGGCGGTGGCGATACGGCCATGGACTGCGTGCGCACCTCCATCCGGCAGGGCGCGGAAACCGTGACGTGTCTGTATCGGCGCGATCGCGCGAACATGCCCGGCTCCTTGCAGGAAGTGACGAATGCCGAGGAGGAAGGCGTGCAGTTCACCTGGCTGTCCACGCCCGAGGCTTTCCTGGGCGACGTGGATGTCACGGCTGTTCGCGCTCATCGGATGCGCCTGAGCCTGCCGGATGCGAGTGGACGGCAATCCGTGGAGCCGGTGCCCGAAAGCAGTTTCACGGTGGAGGCCGATCTCGTGGTCAAGGCGCTCGGCTTCGATCCGGAACCGCTGCCCGAAATGTGGCAGGCGGACGATCTGGCCGTGACGCGCTGGGGCACGCTCAAGGTGCGTCCCGGTCATTTCGAGACGAGTCTGCCGGGTGTCTTCGCCGGGGGCGACATCGTACGCGGGGCATCGCTGGTCGTCTGGGCGATTCGCGATGGGCGCGATGCGGCGGCGGAAATACATCAATGGATTTCGGCGCGGGCCGAGAAGAATCTGGAAGCGGCGGAGTGAGCGATATGTCGGAGCAGAATTTCGTTGCGGCGTATGACGAGAACCGCCGTCGTCTCGAAGGGCTTTACGATGCGTCGCAGGAGCGGGATGCCTGCGGCGTGGGGCTGGTCGCCGCACTGGACGGCAAGCGCCGGCGCGATGTGGTGGTGGCCGGTATCGATGCGTTGAAGGCGCTCTGGCATCGCGGGGCGGTGGATGCCGACGGCAAGACCGGTGATGGTGCCGGCATTCATGTGGAAATTCCGCAGGATTTCTTCGCCGCCGCCATTCACAGCGCGGGTGACGACCATATCGAGGGCCGCATCGCCGTGGGCATGGTATTCCTGCCCAAGACCGATCTGGCCGCGCAGGAGGCGGGGCGCGCGATCATCGAGCGCGAGATCCTGGATTTTGGCTACGGCATCTACGGCTGGCGGCAGGTGCCGATCGACACGGCGTGCATCGGCGAGAAGGCGAATGCCACCCGTCCGGAAATCGAGCAGATCATGATCCGCAACCGGCTGAAGCGCTCGGAGGCGGAATTCGAACGCGACCTTTACGTCATCCGTCGCCGGATCGAGAAGGCGGCGGCGACGGGGCATGTGGACCTGTATGTCTGTTCGCTGTCCTGTCGCTCGGTGATCTACAAGGGCATGTTCCTGGCGGAGAACCTGACCGATTTCTATCCGGACCTGCTGGACGAGCGCTTCGTCTCGCGTTTCGCGATCTACCATCAGCGTTATTCGACCAATACCTTCCCGACATGGAAGCTGGCGCAGCCGTTCCGTCGCATCGCGCATAATGGTGAGATCAACACGATCTCCGGCAATGTGAACTGGATGCGCAGCCACGAAACGCGTCTGGCCGATCCCGAACTTGATCCATACATGGCCGATCTCAAGCCTGTCGTGCAGGCGGCGGGTTCGGACACGGCGATGCTCGATAACGTATTCGAGTTGCTGACCTATGCCGGGCGCGATGCGCCGATGGCCAAGACCCTGCTTGTGCCGGCCAGTGCCGGCGCGAACTCGGCGATGACGTCGAAGCAGAAGGCGCTGTTCGCCTATTGCAATGCGGTCATGGAGCCGTGGGACGGTCCGGCGGCGCTGTGCGCGACCGATGGGCGCTGGGTGATCGCCGGGCTGGACCGCGCCGGCCTGCGTCCCCTGCGTTACACGATCACGCGGAACGACCTGCTGGTCGTGGGGTCCGAGACGGGGATGGTGCGTTTCAAGGATGCCGAAATCCGCCTGCGCGGGCGCCTTGGGCCGGGCGAGACGCTTGGTCTGGACCTGCAGGAAGCGAAGCTCTACGCGCCGGAAGAACTGCTGAACCTGCTGGCCGAACGGCAGGACTTCACCGTCTGGACACGCAATATCCGCAACATCGGCTCGGTGGTGCGCGATGATGTGGCCGAGCCGGTGCTCTTCTCCAGCGATATGCTGCGTCGTCGCCAGCTCGCCGTCAGCCTGACGCATGAGGAGATGGAGACCATTCTCCACCCCATGGTGGAAACCGGCGCGGAAGCCATCGGCTCGATGGGCGACGACACGCCGCTTCAGGTGCTTTCCAGCACTTATCGCGGTCTGGCGCATTACTTCCGGCAGGGGTTCAGCCAGGTCACGAACCCGCCGATCGATTCCCTGCGTGAAACGCGCGTGATGAGCCTGATTACGCGGTTGGGCAATCTCGGCAACGTGCTGGACCAGTCGCCGGCGCAGTGCGACCTGCTGCAACTGCCGAGCCCCGTGCTGACGAGTGGCGAGTTCGATGCGCTTCGCCAGTTCTGCGGGCGGGATGGCGCGCTGGTGGATTGCACTTTCGATGCCGCGTCGGGCGAGGAAGGGCTGCGTGATGGAATTGCGCGTATCCGGCGGGAGACGGAGGATCATGTGCGCGGCGGTTGCACGCATCTGTTCCTGTCCGACGAGAACCAGAGTGCGGAACGCGCCGCGATTCCGATGATTCTGGCAACGGCGGCGGTGCATGTGCATCTGGTGCGCCAGTCCCTGCGCACCTTCACCTCGCTCAACGTCCGCTCGGCGGATGCCATGGACGTGCATGCGATCGCGGTGACGATCGGTGTCGGCGCGACGACGGTCAATCCCTATCTGGCGCAGGAATGCATCCAGGATCGCCTGAACCGTGGCCTGTTTGGGGACATGACGCTGCGTGAGGCGGTGGAACGTTACCGCAAGGCGGTCGACAAGGGTCTGCTCAAGATCATGTCCAAATCGGGCATCTCGATCGTCTCGGCTTATCGCGGCGGCTATAATTTCGAGGCGATCGGCCTGTCGCGGGCGCTTGTGGCGGAGTTTTTCCCCGGCATGGCGTCGCGCATCTCCGGCATCGGCCTGCCCGGCATCGCGCGCAATGTGCTGACGGCGCACGAAACGGCCTGGGGTGGCGCGGTGGAGGCACTGCCCATCGGCGGTCTCTACAAGCTGCGCCGCAGCGGTGAGGTGCATGCCTTCAACGGCCAGCTCGTGCACATGCTGCAAACGGCCGTGGCGACCGACAGCTTCTCGCTGTTCCGTCGTTATGCCGATGCGGTGCGCCAGCAGCCGCCCGTGGCGCTGCGCGACCTGCTGGACTTCCGCAGGGTGCGGGAGCCGATCGCGGTGGATGATGTGGAGAGCATCACGCAGATTCGTCGCCGTCTGGTCGCGCCGGGCATCTCGTTGGGTGCGCTGAGCCCCGAGGCGCACGAGACCCTGGCGATCGCCATGAACCGCATCGGCGCCAAGTCGGATTCCGGCGAGGGTGGCGAGGATGCTTCCCGCGCCAGGCCGCGCGCCAATGGCGATAATGCCTGTTCGGCAATCAAGCAGGTGGCGTCCGGCCGGTTCGGCGTGACGGCGGAATACCTGAACAATTGCCGCGAAATCGAGATCAAGGTCGCCCAGGGTGCGAAGCCGGGCGAGGGCGGCCAGTTGCCGGGTTTCAAGGTCACGGAACTGATCGGCAAGCTGCGCCACGCCACGCCCGGCGTGACGCTGATTTCCCCGCCGCCGCATCATGATATCTATTCGATCGAGGATCTGGCGCAGCTCATCTATGACTGCAAGCAGATCAATCCGACGGCGACGGTGACGGTAAAACTCGTGGCGCGGACAGGCATCGGCACGATCGCGGCGGGCGTGGCCAAGGCCAAGGCGGATGCCATCCTGATTTCCGGTCATTCCGGCGGCACGGGTGCCAGCCCGCAATCGTCGATCAAATATGCCGGTCTGCCGTGGGAGATGGGTCTGAGCGAAGCGCATCAGGTGCTCATGCTCAACCGTCTGCGTCACCGCGTGACGCTCCGCACCGATGGTGGTCTGAAGACCGGCCGGGACGTGGTGATCGCCGCGATGCTGGGCGCGGAGGAGTTCGGCATCGGCACGGCGGCGCTGGTGGCGATGGGCTGCATCATGGTGCGGCAGTGCCACTCCAATACGTGCCCGGTCGGCGTCTGCGTTCAGGACGAGGCGTTGCGCGCCAAGTTCGAGGGCACGCCGGAGAAGGTCATCAACCTGTTCTCCTTCATCGCCGAGGACGTGCGCAATATTCTCGCTGAACTCGGTTTCCGGAGTCTGGCGGAGGTGATCGGTCGCACGGATCTGCTGCGTCAGGTGTCGCGTGGTGCGGATTATCTCGACGATCTGGACCTTAATTCGCTGCTGGTCCAGGCCGATCCGGGGCCGCATGCGCGCTACTGCACGCGTGACGGGCGTAACGAGGTGCCGGAGACGCTGGATGCGCAGATCATTGCCGATGCGCGCCCGCTGTTCGATCATCGCGAGAAGCTGCACCTGCATTACACGGTGCAGAACACGCATCGTGCCATCGGCACGCGGGTGTCGTCACTGATTACGCGCCAGTTCGGCATGCATGCCCTGCCGGCGGACCATCTGACCTTGCGTCTGCGTGGTTCGGCGGGTCAGTCGCTCGGTGCCTTCGCCGTGCAGGGCCTGAAGCTCGATGTGGTGGGCGATGCGAACGACTATGTCGGCAAGGGGCTGTCGGGTGCGACGATCGTGGTGCGGCAGTCACCGACGGCGGCGCGCCGTTCGGAGGAGAATGCCATCATCGGCAACACCGTCCTCTACGGTGCGACGTCGGGGCTGCTTTTTGCGGGCGGACAGGCGGGCGAACGCTTCGCTGTGCGTAATTCCGGTGCCACAGCCGTGGTGGAAGGCTGTGGCTCGAACGCCTGCGAATACATGACCGGCGGGACGGTGGTCATCCTTGGCCGGGCGGGTGACAATTTCGGTGCCGGTTTTACCGGCGGCATGGCGTTCGTGCTGGATACCGACGGCAATTTCGAAAGCCGCATCAATCCCGATACGCTTTTATGGAATCGGGTCGACGGCGCCGAATACGAGACGATGCTGCGTGAGTTGATCGAGCGTCATGCCCGGGAGACCGGCAGCGCCTATGCGACGGAACTTCTGCATCGCTGGGAGACGACGCTGGGCCGCTTCTGGCATGTCGTGCCGCGCGATTATGCCCGGATCATCGGCTATCAGCCACCAGCCGCAGCGCAGGCGGCCTGATCCGCGACCTGACGAACCGGCCATCCGGTTCGTCAGGCGGGCCTTCAGGAGAGGGCGCGACCTTCCGCGTAGCCGAAGCGGAGGTAATGATGGAAAGGGCCTAATTCATAACCCTGAACGTCCGGGTTGGCAGCGAGGTAGGCGGCTGAATCCCACAGCCGGTATTGGCCCCGCGCGTGCAGCACCGTACGCCCGCCGTGGGAGGGGGCGTAGAAGGTCACCTCGTCGGCGTATTTGTTGTAGTATTCGGCGGGTTCCATCAGCAGAAGATCGATGAGATGCACCCCCGGTGCATTGGGAGTCTGCTTGTAGGCGAGCAATGCCTCGCGGTCGGTCAGGTCGGCGGCGCGTGGTTCCATCTTGCGCCGGGCGCGTTGCTGGGTTTCCTCGAACGACGCGTTGTGCCAGTGCAGATAGGTCAGCGGCACGGAAACGTAACCGGGTGTTTTCGACTGGGGATCGTGCTGGCCGTTGTCGATGATCTCCATCGTCCGCGCGGGAAGGAACCCTTTGTGAAACGCGCGATCTGGTGCGAACCAGCCTGGACGCCCCGGAACGTTGAACATCAGCATGTCCATCCGGCAGGATTGCGACAGTCCTTTCAATTGGTTGAGCGTGCGGTGGATATCGGCCTTATCCGTGCTGAGGCCGTTATCCGTTACGGCCGCGAGGATTTCGTCGCAATCGAGCGGCAAGGCAAAGTCGTAGTCGAAGGTATTGTCCCAGGATTTGACGATGTTGCCGAAGTGGCCGCCCTTGTTGTGGAAGTCGTTGAGCGTGTCATATCCCCAATAGATACGCACCCCTGCCTTTTCAGCTTCCTTGAGAAGATCGATCGTCATCGGATCGACCGATCCGTTATCCATGATCTCAAGGTTCGGGAAATCGAACAGATTGCCATAGTGGGTGAGCCAGCGCGCGAGATTGTCTCCCTCGTCGCGTTGCATCATGATAACCCTGACTTTGGCCATGTGATCCAGGTATCCAGTAATTGGCGAAGTTTACGACCATTCTCATCAAAAGCCTTGCGAAGCAACATGTTCCGAACCCGGTCGTCTTCGACCGGATGCACCGGATGCACCGGATGCACCGGATGCACCGGATGTGGCGTTGTCGTAGCGCAACACGCTGGCACGTGCGGCAATATGGGGCAGCGTCTCATGACGTTCGGCGAACGCGTCGCGCTCCAGCCGCTCGCAATAATCGAGATAGCGAAGCAGGGCGCGCTCCGCCCGGTTTCCCGGACCGTGGACGCGTTTGTAATGCCGCCACAGCATCAGGACATTGACCGACCATGCGTCATAGGCGTGTTCCATCAAGCGACGGCGAACGGCCGTCGGTAACTGGTCGAATGCTGCCCAGTCGTCGCCATCGAAGCGTCGCCAGATTTCTTCACGACGTGTCTGATCGTTTGTTGTGACGTGATCCATTCGCGGAGTTGGCATGAACACCGGGTGCCTCTTTAAACGTCCAATGAGTTAGTTATGATATAACATACCATTTAATATTGTCATGCGTCCGTCATCGTGCACCGCTTGCCAGACATGCCTGATCCGTCCTTTTCTTTTGCCGAAGCCGGAGCCTGGGGAGTTCGCACCGTATGTCCACTCGATCGATGGAATCGTTCTTCGATCTCGTCGGCACTGATTTCGTGCCGTTCAACGAGGTCGATGGCGCCCTGGAGCGTATTGCTGCCCTCTATCACGAAGGCGTGGCGAAACTTCGGGCCGCGTTCGCGGCACGTGAGGCTGTGACGACCTTCTATCCCTATCTCGCATTCCCGTTGGCACGTGGCGTGACGCCGACCGATATCCGGCCCCCTTTCGACAATATCCTGGAGCCCGCCTTCTACGGCACCACGCTGACACGCCCATCCCTGTTCAGGACTTACTGGCGCGCGCAGATCGAAGACCTGCTGACGCATTACCGGCAGCCTGTCTATGTCGGTCTGTCCAAACGCCCGATGCCGTTATCCTACGTCATGGAAGATGCCGTTACCGGGCTGGCGGAAAGTGACATGCGGATCCTGCAGAATCGCTTCGCGCTGCCCGATCTGCACGCGACGGACGATACGATCGCCAATTGCGAGATCGTGCCGCGTCCGGACCAGCCGCGTCCGTTGGCGCTGTTCACGGCCGAGCGCACCGATTATTCCCTGGCGCGGCTGCATCACTATACCGGAACCGCGCCCCGGCACTTCCAGCGTTTCATCCTGCTGACCAACTATCAGCGCTATGTGGACAGCTTCCGGGAGTATGGCCGCGCCCAGGTCGATCTCGGCACGGAATACGATGCTTTCGTCGAACCGGGAGATGTCGTCTATCGCGAGGGCCGGTCGACCGGCACGCCGCTGGCCAGCCTGCCGCAGATGCCGGCCTATCACCTGCGCCGCCCGGATGGCGACGGCATCACGCTGGTCAATATCGGCGTCGGCCCGTCCAATGCCAAAACCATTACGGACCATCTGGCGGTGCTGCGGCCGCATTGCTGGCTCATGGTCGGGCATTGCGCCGGCCTGCGCCGCTCGCAGGTCCTGGGCGACTATGTTCTGGCGCATGGCTATGTGCGAGACGATCATGTGCTGGACGACGACCTGCCGCCCTGGGTGCCGGTGCCGCCGATCGCCGAGGTTCAGGTGGCCCTGCAAAAGGCCATGCTGCGCGTCACCGGGCTGGACGAGCGCGATATCAAGACGCGCCTGCGAACCGGCACGGTCATGACCACCGACAACCGGAACTGGGAACTGCGGCTGCAGGCGCTGTTCGCGCAGATCAACATGAGCCGGTCGATCGCCGTCGACATGGAATCGGCCACCATCGCCGCGAACGGTTTCCGCTTCCGCGTGCCATACGGCACGTTGCTCTGCGTCTCCGACAAGCCGCTGCATGGCGAACTCAAGCTGCGCGGCATGGCCAATGCGTTCTATCGCGAACGCGTCAGCCAGCATCTGATGGTGGGAATCGAGACGATGCGCGATCTTCGGGCGCGAGGCATGACCAGCCTGCATTCCCGGAAGCTGCGCGGCTTCGACGAGCCGCCGTTCCGGTAGGCCGCATCGCAAGGCGGAAAGGCTTTTCCCGCGGCAGGCGACATTACGGCGGTCGGCGCGTTGCAGACGCACATGCCCATCGCGAAAGGCGCCTTCATGACGACGGAACTCGGCCTTCTTATCGTTACCATTGTCTTCGGCCTGTTTCAGGTTCTGGGGACCGGCATGGTCGTCAGCCAGGAGCGCGGACTGAATTTCTCCATGAGCGCGCGGGATGACGAACGCCCGCTGACCGGCGCGCGGGCGCGTATCCATCGGGCCTACCGCAATTTCATGGAGACGTTCGGCTTCTTCGCCGCCGCCGTGCTCGTCGCGGGGCTGCTGGGACGGCATGACGCCCTGACACTGTCCGGCGCGTGGGTCTATGTCATCTCGCGGTTCATCTACTGGCCGCTCTATGTCTGGGGCGTGCCGGTGATTCGCTCGCTCGTCTGGGGTGCGTCCGTGGTCGGGATCGTGCTTGTCCTGCTGGGGATTGTCGTCGGATGAAATGCGATGTGCCGCCTTCCGCAATATTCGGTTTGACCCGCCCGCCATGCGCTCTAATCTCGGCATCATGAACAGTCATCTTTCCCGTCCCCGCCATGACGCCAATGCCGGTTCGTCCGCGACACCCGACGACGGTGCAACACCGCGCTGGGATCTTTCGGATCTCTATGCCGGCCTCGACGATCCGGCGATCACCGATGATCTGGCGGCCTGTGAAGCGCGCGCCCGGCGTTTCGCCGAACGCTGGAAGGGCCGGATCGCGACGGTCACGGCGCCCGATCTGGCCGAGGCGTTGGCCGAATATCAGGCCATCGACGAGGGGCTGGGCCGGTTGGGTTCGTTCTCGCAGCTCAGCTTTTCCGCGCATACGACGGACCCGGCCACCGGGCGTTTCGCGCAGGATATCCAGGAACGACTGACGGATATCTCCGCGCATCTTCTGTTCTTCACGCTCGAACTCAACCGCGTCGAGGATGCGCCCCTTGCCGCGCTGACCGCCGATCCGGCGCTTGCCGGATGGCGGCCATTCCTGCGCGATCTGCGGGTGTTCCGTCCCTATCAGTTGTCGGACGATGTCGAGCAGGTCCTGATGGAGAAATCCGTCACCGGTCGCGCGGCGTGGAACCGGTTGTTCGATGAGACCATGGCGACCCTGACGGTGACGCTCGACGGCGAGGAAAAGCCGCTGGGCGAGGCGCTCAACCAGTTGTCCGACGCCGACCGGGAGAAGCGCCGTCTGGCTGCCGGGCAGGTCAGCGCCGTGCTGGACGGCAACAAGCGGCTGTTTGGGATGATTACCAACGTGCTCGCCAAGGACAAGGCGATCGGCGACGGCCTGCGTGGCTATCCGCGCCCGACCTCCAGCCGCAATCGCGGCAACATGGTGGAAGACGAGGTCGTGGATGCGCTGGTGGCGGCGGTGGATGCGGATTATCCGCGTCTGGCGCATCGCTATTACAGCATGAAGGCGAAATGGCTCGGGCTCGACAGGCTTCAGCACTGGGACCGCAACGCGCCGCTGCCGGGCGCCGACGATCGGAGGATCTCCTGGCCCGATGCCAAGAACATCGTCCGGTCGGCCTACGATGCCTTCGATCCACGCCTTGGCGAGATCGTCGGGCGTTTCATGACCAATCCCTGGATCGATGCCGCCGCCGTGCCGGGCAAGTCGTCCGGCGCGTTCGCCCATCCGACGGTGCCGGGCGTGCATCCGTATATCCTGATGAACTATCATGGCCGCACGCGGGATGTGATGACGCTGGCGCATGAACTGGGGCATGGCGCACACCAGATTCTGGCGGCAAGGCAGGGTTATCTGCAATCGGCCACGCCGCTGACGCTGGCGGAGACGGCATCTGTCTTTGGCGAGATGCTGACGTTCCAGTCCCTGCTGGATGCCGAAACCGACCCGCAGCGTCGGCGCCTGATGCTCGCGGCGAAGGTGGAGGACATGCTCAATACGGTCGTTCGCCAGATCGCCTTCTATCAGTTTGAGACCCGGCTGCACGACGAACGCAGGAAAGGCGAGATTTCGGTCGAGCGCATCGGCGAAATCTGGCGTGAGGTGCAGACGCGCAGCCTGGGGCCGGCCTTCGAATTCACGCCGGATTACGACATCTACTGGTCCTATGTGCCGCATTTCGTCCATTCGCCGTTCTATGTCTACGCATATGCCTTCGGCGATTGTCTGGTGAATGCGCTTTACGGCGTGTTCCGCAATGGCGCGCCGGCGTTTCAGGACAAATATATGGCCATGCTGGAAGCGGGGGGCACGAAGCGCCACAAGGAACTGCTCGCGCCTTTCGGGCTGGATGCGACGGACCCGGCCTTCTGGCGCAAGGGCCTCGATGTGATTGCGGGCTTTATCGACCAGCTTGCCCAGGATGAACCGGAGGCACGCCGGTCATGAGCGAACCCAACGATCTGGACCAGACCGGCCTGCTTGGCGAACTGCGTCGTATGGCGCGCACGTCCGGGGCCGTCGGTGGCATTGCGGCGCGGTTTGCCGGAAGTCGCCTCGGCATACGCTCCAACAAATCCGTCCACGCCAATGATCTGAAAGCGGCGCTTGGCGGCCTCAAGGGGCCGTTGATGAAGGCGGCGCAGCTGCTGTCCACCATTCCGGGGGCGCTGCCGGATGAATATGCGGAAGAACTTGCCCAGTTGCAGGCGAATGCACCGCCGATGGGATGGAGCTTCGTCCGTCGGCGCATGACGGCCGAACTGGGCGCGGGATGGGAACGGAAATTTCGCTCCTTCAGCCATGATGCCGTTGCAGCGGCCAGCCTCGGGCAGGTGCATCGTGGCGTGACGGCGGACGGGCGAGCCGTTGCCTGCAAGTTGCAATATCCGGACATGACAGCCGCCGTCGAATCCGATCTGCGGCAGTTCAGGGCGGCGGTCGGGCTGTTTCAGCAATTCGCGCCGGTCATCAAGCAGGAAGACGTGCTGGTGGAACTGACCGAGCGTCTGCGTGAGGAACTGGATTACGAACGGGAGGCGTCGCATCTGCGTCTCTATCACCTGATGCTGGCCGATACGCCGGACGTTTCCGTGCCGGAGCCTGTTGAGACGCTTTCCACCAAGCGGTTGCTCACCATGGACTGGGTCAGCGGGCGCGGGTTGCAGAAAGTGCTGGATACCAATCCCACGCAGGAGCAGCGCGATGCCATCGCGCGTGCCCTGTTCCGCGCCTGGTATACGCCCGTCTATCGCTATGGCGTTATTCATGGCGACCCGCATATGGGCAACTTCACGGTGCGCGATGACTTCGGCCTGAACCTGCTGGATTTCGGTGCGATCCGGATTTTCCCGGCGCGATTCGTCAAGGGCATCATCGAACTGTTCACGGCGCTGAGCGAGAAGGACGAGGAACGCGCCTTCCATGCCTATGAACTCTGGGGGTTCAAGGGGATCACGCGTGAGACGGCGCGGATTCTGAACGAATGGGCCAGTTTCCTTTACGGTCCATTGATGGATGACCGCGAACGCCTGATCCAGAACAGCGACAATCCCAGTGAAGGGCGTGAATTGCTGGAGAAGGTCTATGAAGGCCTCAAGCGGACAGGCAGCGTGCAGCCGTCGCGTGAGTTCGTTCTGGTGGACCGCTCGGCCATCGGTCTGGGGAGCGTATTCCTGCGGCTGGGGGCCAAATTGAACTGGCACCGGATGTTCCAGGAACTGATTGCCGACTTCGACGAACATGCCTTGGCCGAGCGGCAAAAGAACGCCCTTGCGGCGGCACGTGTGCCACCACCGTTGAGCGGGATTTAAAGTCGGGGCGTCCCCCCGGCATAAGGGCAACTTCGAAGCCTGATGCAAGGGGCTGAAAGCGCCGCGCGACCGGAAATACGAAACAGGGGCGTCGATATCGGTCATCGTAGTGCAGAGCATGCCCGTGGGTTCGCGAGAGGGGCTGGACGATCAGTCCGGATCGCCCCATCGCCAACGCCAGCCACCTTTCGTGCGCGACTTACATATCCATACGAAGATGGCTGTCACGGCCAGGTCGTTGAGAATAACGGCAAGTCCCGCATATCGGCGCGGCGGTCGATGCAGGAACGGGATGGCAAGCGATGGAAAAACCGTTAGCGAGATAAAAATACCGAGGCTGACCCAGCCTTGCCATGTGATGGGAAGGCCGGCGCCATAGCCATATCGCTTCGGCTCAAACCACGCGCCGGATGTCGTATCGGGATCATTCAGTTTGCGCATCGCGTTCCTCCGGAGACGAGTCCTGTGATGATGTCAGGTCGGTTCGGAGGAGCTTTCCGAAAAAATCATGGAAAAGCAACGTGACCGGATGCACTTCCTGAATATTGATGGCGACGCGCCGGAAAAGTCGTCGGATGTTTCGTCAACGATTCCAAACAGGCCGCCGTCAAGACGGTTCAGAAGATCTCCTTGATCAGATCGTCACCGATTCCGAAACCGGCGCCCGCCTCGACAGAACGGGCAAAGCCGGAATTGAGGAAATTGTTGAAGAAGCCGCCGCTTTGCTGGGCGGGTGCGGGCTGCTGCGGGGCATCGATCTGCTGAGCGTAGTTCGGCTGGTATTGTTGGGCCTGATTGGCTACGGCGCCGCGCAGGGCTTGCAGCAGATTGGCGACCTGTTCCTGCTCCGCCCGGAAGGACAGGGCCAGTTCCCGGAGATCGAGCGACCATTCACGCGCCTGCTGATCGCCGCTGTTCGCCGCCGCCTGCAACTTGTTGCCCAAAGTCTGCAACGCCTGCGCCGATTGCTGCGCCTGCCCCTGAAGTTGCGTGTAGATCTGGTCAATGCTCTGGACGTCCATCCCGGGTTCCTGTCAAAAGATTGCTGATGGGCGGTATAAAGGCCCGGCTGCACATTTTCCGCAAGGGGGAGAGGTGAGGTCCGGCATGACCGGTCGCCGCAAGCGAGGGCCGGTCAAAAACGCGCGAGACATGTCCGCGCCCAGGCGGCGATGCCGTGTCGCCGTCGCAGCTTGCGCTATGTTTGAAACAGGACATTGCGGCTGCAGGTCCCGGATCGTCCGGAGCCGATAATCGGGAAGCAGTCCGAGAGCCCATGATGACAGGAAGACCGACATGCTGATGGCCACCACCCTATGCTATACTCTCGCTGTTGCCATGGGCATCTGGCTCGGTCTTCAAGCCATGCAGAAGCGGCGGCCATTCGCGTTCCTGAAGCCGCTTCACGTCCTGTTCGCGGCGGCCGGCACGGTATTCATGCTGATCGCACTGGCGCACGGTCATGAGAGGGTCATGCTGGATGTCGCCCTTGTCATCGCCGTCATTGTCTTCGGCGTCATCATGAGCGAGGCGAGGCGGCGCGGTTACATGATCCCGCCTCTCTATGTGTGCCATATCCTTCTTGCCGCGATACTCTATATTTCGGTCGTTTGCTTCACGATATTCCCCAATTTCTGAGATGATCAATCGACTCCTCATTTTCCAATTCGGAAAATAACGGCTTTCCAAAATGGAAAATCAGATGCAGGAATAGCTTTCCAAAATGGAAAGTGAGAATCGGCAATGAATCGCGACGACGCGCAAGGGGCTTTACAGGACATCGACAGTTCACGGCGGCGTCTGGCCGATACGGTGGCGCAGGGCTATCCGCCGGTCCGGCACGCGGCTTTCGCGGCTATCATGGCCGGGCTCGTTGCCTGCGGTTCGGTGCCACTTCCCTGGAATCTGCTGATGGAAGCGTTTCTTCTGCTGAGTATGTTTATGATCTACCGCTGGGATCTGCGGCGCAACGGCATGTTCATTAACGGATGGCGACAGGGATCGACGCGACGGCTGACCTGGATCTGTCTCGTGGTGACGCTGGCATTGTATCTGTTGGGCGCATGGGAAATGCAGGTTTACCATCGTCCATGGGCGGGTTTGCTGGGCGCTGTGCCCGCTTTCATTATGGCTTATGGCACTAGTGCCCTGTGGATGCGCGTCTATCTGCGTGAATTGCGGGCGGGAACGCCGGTCGCATGAGTGGTTTGCCGAAAGGCTTCGATCCCGTCATTCACGTTCCGTCGCGCCTGCAACTCGTTGCCATACTGGCCGGCGTTTCCGAAGCGGAGTTCGCCACGTTGCGGGAGATGGCTGCCATCAGCGATTCCGTGCTGTCCAAGCATCTTTCGGCCTTGGCGGAGGCTGGATATGTCAAGGTGATGAAGGGGGCGGTGAACGGCCGTCAGCGCACCTGGGCCAAACTGACGCATCGTGGGCGGCGGGCATTCAATGCCCATATCGCCGCGCTCAATGTTCTGGCGTGTCTGGCCGGCGCCAACGTGGCCGGCGAATAAAAAGCCGCGCGCCGGTGAGAGACGGCGCGCGGCATGCAATGTGTCGCTGACGGGTGTCGGTGACGTTTACGCGGCGCGGAACTGCGTCACGTTGGACGTGACCGGTGCGGGCTGCTCCGGGGTCAGCGTGCGGCGCACGGCGTCCTGCCAGCCATCCAGCATGCGACGACGCTGGCCGGCATCCATACGCGGCTCGAAAAGGCGTTCCTGGCTCCAGGTTGCCGCCACTTCCTCAAGGTTTTCCCACACGCCGGTTGCAAGGCCAGCCAGGAAAGCCGCGCCGAGCGCCGTCGTTTCCAGGTCGCGGGGGCGTTCCACGCGGGCCTGAAGCATATCGGCCAGGAACTGGCTGAACCAGTCATTGGCCGACATGCCGCCATCGATGCGAAGCGTATCGGCATGGACCGCGCCGTCCTCATCCATCGCATGGGCGAGGTCGTAGGTCTGGAACGCCACCGATTCCAGTGCGGCACGCGCGATGTGCGCCTGCGTGGATCCAAGCGTCAGGCCGCAGATCAGGCCACGTGCGTCCGGATCCCAGTGCGGTGCGCCCAGGCCGACGAAGCCGGGGACCATGTAAACGCCATGGCTGTCCGGCACCCGGGTGGCCATATCGTCGGTCTGCGAGGCATGGGTAATCAGATGGAGGCCATCACGCAGCCACTTGATGGCGGCGCCCGCAACGAAGATCGAGCCTTCGAGCGCATAGGTCGTCTTGCCGTTGATACGATAGGCGATCGTCGTGAGCATCCGGTGATGGGACTCGACGGCTTTTTCGCCCGTGTTGGTCAGCATGAAACAGCCGGTGCCGTAGGTCGACTTCGCCATGCCTTCCTTGAAGCAGGCCTGACCGACCATGGCGGCGTGCTGGTCGCCCGCCATGCCGCCGATGACGATCGGCTGGCCGAAGAGGGCCGGGTCCGTCTCGCCGAGATGGCCGCTATTGTCGCAGACTTCCGGCAGGAGCGCACGGGGCACCTGGAACAGTTCGAGCAGTTCGTCATCCCATTTCTGTTCGTGGATGTTGAACAGCGCGGTACGACAGGCATTGGTGATGTCCGTTGCGTGCGTCTTGCCGTCGGTCAGGCGCCACATCAGGAAACAGTCGATCGTGCCGCAGGCGAGTTCGCCTTTTTCCGCCCGTGCGCGCGCGCCTTCGACATTGTCGAGGATCCACGCGATCTTCGTGGCGGAGAAGTAAGGGTCAAGAAGCAGGCCCGTCTTGGACCGCATCATGGCTTCCTTGCCTTCCTGTTTCAGCCTGGCGCACGTCGAGGCCGTGCGGCGGTCCTGCCAGACAATGGCCTTGTGGATCGGTTCGCCGGTCGCGCGGTCCCATACGACAATGGTTTCACGCTGGTTGGTGATCCCGACACCTGCGATGCGCTCGATGCCGCCCGCCTGTTCGATGGCTTCGCGTGCCGTGTCCACGACATCGTTCCAGATATCTTCCACATCGTGCTCGACCCAGCCCGGTTCGGGGTAATGCTGGGGAAATTCACGGCGGGAGACGGAGAGCGCGTTGGCGCTCTTGTCGAACACGATGGACCGGGTCGATGTCGTGCCCTGGTCGATGGCAAGGACGCAGTCTTTGTTAGGCATGAGAGGAAACTCCGTTTTGAGATGAGATTGCGTTGCCGTGTTCAGGAGGCGCGGTTGCTGACGACGCTGGCCGGTTCGTTGGCGACGACCAGCACGGGCTCCGCCGGGTTTACGCCTTGCATCGCAGGGGACGCCATGTAGTTCGGCATGAAGGGCCGCAACACATAGTGATAGATGCCACCACCGATCGGACCACCGATCATCGGTGCTGCGATCGGCACCCACCAGTAGGAACCCGGTGCGGGCAGGGCCGAGGAGCCCCAGCCGGCGAAGAAGCAGAACAGGCGCGGACCGAAATCGCGGGCCGGGTTGATGGCCCATGCGTCCAGATAGCCGCAGGATGCGCCGATCGTCGCGACCAGCAGGCCGATGATGAGCGCGCTGGAATTCGCCTGCGGTGCCTGGGTGTTATACTGGCAGGTGATCGCGAAGATGCCGAACACCAGCACGGCCGTCAGAACCAGTTCGTCCACGAAAGCATGGCTGACCGTCACGAAATCGCCGGGATGGGTGAAGAACACGCCCGCCGAGCCGCCATCGATCGCACGCGTCAGGTGATGCGTCATGTTGTAATGGTCGATCACCGGATTGTAGAGCAGATAGACCAGCGTCGCACCGGCGAAACCACCCAGCACCTGCGCGCCCATGTAGGGAAGTACCTTTTTCCAGGAGAAGCCCCGGAACAGGGCCAGCGCCATGGTGACGGCCGGATTGGCATGCGTGCCGCTGATGGCGCCGGTTGCGTAGATCGCGACCGTGACGCCCAGGCCCCACACGATGCAGACGCCCCAATAGGCCGTCTTGTAGGGACTGGGGTCATAGAGCGAATACATCGCGGCGACACCGTCACCGAAGAGGATGATGATCGCGACGGCGAAAAATTCGGAGATCAGTTCGCCGATAAAACGTTTTTTCTCTGACATGGCCAGATGCTCGTCACAGAGATGTTGGAGAAAAGAAGCTCAGGCGACGTTTTGCCGCCATTCGAGATCCTGCTTGGTCTGCGCCGACAGCGACGGAACGTTGCGGCGCGCGATGTAGTCCTGGATGCGTGTGGCATCCTCTTTCGAGACGAAAAGTCCCAGCTTGGAACGTCGCCAGAGGATATCCTCCGCACTGCGTGCCCACTCGTTGTCGATCAGATAATCGACTTCGCGTTGCGTCAGTCCGGCGCCAAAATCCTCTCCCATTTCTTCGATGGTTTTGGTGGCGATATCGAATGCCCGCGTGCCGTAGTTGCGCGCCAAGCGGTAGGTCGTCCTTGGGTCGAGATGCGGCGCATGGTTTTGCAGGCGGTCCACAAGCGCCTTGAACTGACGGCCGTCGAAATCCCCGCCCGGCAGAGGCTTGTCGGCCGTCCATTCCGGCTTGTTCAGGACCGGAAGATGGGGCGCCAGTTTCTCCAGCGCGTGCTCGGCCAGTTTGCGGAATGTCGTGATCTTGCCACCGAACACCGACAGGATCGGCGCGGCGGAAGCATCGACATCCAGCACATAGTCGCGCGTGACGGCGGAGGCGCTGCCGGAATTATCGTCATAGAGCGGACGCACGCCGGCATAGGTCCACACCACGTCGTCCGCCGTGATGGCGCTCTTGAAATAGCGATTTACGCTGTCGCAGAGATACGTCACTTCCTCCGGCGATATTTCGACATGCCCGGCGTCCTGTTCCCAGGCAACATCGGTCGTGCCGATCAGCGTGAACCTGCCTTCGTAGGGAATGGCGAAGACGATGCGCTTGTCGGGGTTTTGCAGGATATAGGCCTGCGTTCCCTCGAACATTTTTGGCACGACAATGTGGCTGCCCTTCACAAGACGGACCTTGTTGCGGCTGGCCACGTGCACCTTGTCCTGCAGAAGTTCCGCCACCCATGGGCCGGCGGCGTTGACGATGGCCTTGGCCCTGACAGTCCGCGTTGAACCCGTGTCGCTGTTTTCGATCGTCGCTTCCCAGATATCCGCGCGCCGTTTGGCATTCACGAGTTTGGTGCGCGTGCGGATTTCCGCGCCATGGGCGGCTGCATCCATGGCGTTCAGCGCAACGAGGCGGCTGTCCTGAACCCAACCATCGGAATAGGCGAAGCCCCGGGTGTAATCGTCCTTGAGCGGACGGCCCGTGGGGTCTTTCCGGAAGTTGAGCGCGCGCGTCTTGGGAAGGGACATGCGCGGGCAGAGATGATCGTAAAGGAACAGGCCCGCGCGCAGCAGCCACGCCGGCCGAACCAGCTTGGAGTGCGGCAGCACGAAACGCATCGGCCAGATAATGTGCGGCGCGATACGCAGCAGTCGCTCGCGTTCGATCAGTGCTTCCCGGACGAGACGGAACTCGTAGTATTCCAGATAGCGCAGACCGCCATGGATGAGCTTCGTGCTGGCGGAGGATGTATGGCTGGCGAGATCATGCTGCTCGACCAGTAAAACCCGTGCGCCACGTCCTGCCGCATCGCGGGCGATGCCGCAGCCGTTGATGCCGCCACCCACCACCAGCAGATCGTATGGCGCCGACCCCGCCGGCGCTGCATCGGGCATTTCCCGAATGGACGACATATTGCATAACCTTCACAAAAGTTCGTATGCGAACCTTATGCGCGGTTTCTTCAATCATATCGAGCAAAAACGAACATAAATGCGCGGATTTCACGCTTTCGTGTTCTGAAGTTAACAAGAGGTGTTACGGGCGGGCGACGTGAAGCGTGACGTTGGCCGCAGCCATGCGTGCCTGAAATTCCGGCGATGGTGCCTGATCGGTGACGAAATCGTCGATGTCCGAGAGGTCGCCCACGCGTCCCATGGGGTGACGCCCGAATTTGGTATGATCGGCCAGAAGGATCACACGCCGGGAATGGCGGATGATGGCCCGCGCGCACTGGATTTCATCGAGGTCGAAATCGAGAAGCGTGCCATCCTCCTCGATGCCGCTGATGCCGATGACCCCGAATTCAGCGCGGAAAGATTCGAGCGACTCAATGGCGCTCGCGCCGACGATTCCGCCATCGGCCGGCCGGATGCTGCCGCCGGCGACGACAGTCCTGAAATCCGTCCGACGTGACAGGATCGAGGCGACATGCAGGTTGTTTGTCACGACCCGCAGATCGCGATGCTCATTCAGCGCGCGTGCGAACGACTCCGTGGTGGTGCCGATATTGATGAAGATCGTGGACCGGTTCGGCACAAGTTCCGCCGCCACGCGGCCGATGGCATCCTTGGCGCGCTGGTTGAGTACCTGACGCTCGTCATAAGCGATGTTCTCGATCGAGGATGGCAGCCCCGCGCCGCCATGATGGCGCGCCAGATAACCCTGGTTCGCCAGCAGATTGACGTCGCGCCGGATTGTCTGCACCGCGACGTCCAGTTGCTGGGCGAGGTCCTCGTTGGACATGTAGCCGCGCGTCTGCACGAGCATCAGGATTTTGCGATGACGTGGCGTCGTGGGGAGATTCTGTGTCGGCATGGAAACGTTGATGCCGCTCGCCGTGCTCGTGGTCAATGACGCCGCTTCTCGTTGCCGGGTCTCTTATGGTTCGACGTTCTGGAGTACCTCGAACCCTTCAAAAACCGGCGGTCCGACGGTCAGGGGCTTGCCCTGGCCCGCGCCCGCATGGGCGGTGCGAAACGGCTCGGACTGGGTCCAGTCGACAAACGCCTGATGCGAGGCCCAGACCGTATGCGACGCGTAGAGAACATGATCCTCGCGCGTCGGGCCTTTCAGGAACTGGAAGCTGACGAAGCCGGGAACGGTTTTCAGCAGGACCTCACGTTCGAGCCAGCGCTGCTGGAAGGCTTCTTCGCAGTCGGGACGGACCCTGAAGCGGTTCATGGCAATATACATGGCCGTTTTCTCCTGTTGTCGTCAGATATCAGCTCTCATCCGACATGGGCGAAGCAAGCCCAGGATGGCGAGGCCGATCATCACGCCGACGATCAGGCCTTTCGCGGCATCGGGCAGAGGAGCGCTCCGGGATACGATATTCGGGACGACCGCCGCGAGCGCGACGAGCGGAACGAGACGGCGTATCGCTTTTGGATGGCGCTGCATGGCCTAGCGGGCCGCGATGTTGGGTTGCACCATGGCGCGCGCGTCCACCAGCCGGTCGAAATCCTCCGGCGAGATCGCCTTCAGGGTCAGGGCCGCCTCCCGCAGCGTGCAATCATGGTCCATCGCGTAATGCGCCACCCTGGAGGCTGTATCGTAGCCGATCGTGGGCGCGAGGGCTGTCACCAGCATTACCGATTCCGCGACGTATCGCTCGATCCGCGCGCGATTGGGCGTGGTGCCTTCCAGCATGAAGGTGCGGAAGTTCTCGCAACCGTCATGCAGGAGCGTGATGCTTTGCATGATGTTGTGGATCATCAACGGTTTGTAGACATTCATGTCCAGCAGACCGCCCGCCCCGCCGAAGCCGACCGCCACGTCGTTGCTCATCACCTGCACGGCGAGCATGGCCATGGCTTCGGCCTGGGTCGGATTCACCTTGCCCGGCATGATGGAAGAGCCCGGCTCGTTCTCCGGCAGATGAAGCTCCGCGAAGCCCGCGCGCGGGCCGCAGGAGAGCAGGCGGATATCGTTGGCGATCTTGTAAAGCGCCCCGGCCGTCGTGCGCAGTACACCGGATAGATGCACCAGCGCATCATGTGCGCCCTGCAGCGCGAATTTGTTTTCTCCGCTGGTAAAGCCCAGGCCGGTCAGCCGTGCGATCTCACCGCATGCGCGCGCTGCGAAAGCGGCATCCGTGTTGATCCCGGTGCCCAGCGCCGTGCCGCCGAGTGCAAGCGGATAGAGCCCGTCGCGGGCCTGATGCAGGCGGGCGATGTTTTCCAGAAGCATGCCCGCATAACCGTGAAATTCCTGCCCGAGCGTGATCGGCACGGCATCCTGCATATGCGTGCGGCCGATCTTGACGATGTCCTTCCATTCTTCGGCCTTGTCGGCGAGTGCCTGGGCCAGACGCGTCAGCGCCGGCAGCAGGCGCCGCTCGACGCCCAGGGCGGCGGCGATGTGCATGGCCGTCGGAAACGCATCGTTGGAGGATTGCGACATGTTGACGTGATCGTTGGGATGCACCGGCTTCTTGCCGCCGAGTGGCTCTCCGGCGATCTGTGCCGCACGATTGGCGATCACCTCGTTGACATTCATGTTGAACTGCGTGCCGGAGCCGGTCATCCACACATGCAGCGGGAACATGTCGGCATGTTGCCCGTCCAGGATCTCGTCGCAGACCGCCAGGATCGCGGTGGCCTGCGTTTCGCCCAGCCGACCGCTGAGGCGGTTCGCCTCGGCGCTGGCGCGTTTGACGATGGTCATCGCCTCGACCATCTCGCGGGGCATCAGATCACGGCCGATGCTGAAATACCGAAGCGAGCGCTGCGTCTGCGCGCCCCAGAGTTTGTCGGCCGGAATCTGGATTTCACCCATTCCGTCGCTTTCGGTCCGCGTGTCGCTCATGATGTCAGCCCTTCCGGTAGGCGCGATATTCCGGTTTCCAGATGAAGCTTTCGATCTTTTCGCGCAAGTCGCCCTCTGCGGCATGAGGACAGACACCGTCCTTTCGTGCCTGGCTGGCGACGGCTTCCGCCACCGCGAATGCGACCCGGCGCATCTCCGTCACCGGTGGCAGGAGATTGCCGTCAGGATCGTCCTTCAGCGGCGAGATCGCGGCCAGACCGCGTGCTGCCGCCATGAACATGCCTTCTGTCGCGCGGGTGGCGCCGCTGGCCCGAATGCCGAGGCTCAGGCCGGGGAAGATATAGGCGTTGTTCGTCTGGTCGATCCGGTGGGTCTTGCCGTCGCGCTTCAGTGGCGGGAACGGGCTGCCCGTGCTGACCAGCGCGCGCCCGTCCGTCCATGTCATCAGGTCGGCGGGCGTTGCTTCGGAATGCGAGGTCGGATTGGAAAGCGGGAAGATGATCGGCCGTTCGCAATGTTGGGCCATGTCACGCACGATCGCTTCGCTGAACAGTCCCGCCACGCCCGAGACGCCGATCAGGATCGACGGCCGGACCCGCTTGACGACGGTTTCGAAGTCGGTCGCCGGGTCCTGCCAGTCGCTTCGGGCAAACAGTTTCTGACCGTCGTCCAGATCCGTGCGATTCGTCGTCAGCAACCCGTCCTTGTCGAGCATGTAGAAACGACCGCGCGCCTCTTCCTCGCTCGCGCCTTCGTCGCGCATGACGCGATACATGAGCCGCGCAACGCCGACGCCCGCCGATCCGCTGCCGAGCATGACGACGGTGTGGTCACGCAGGCGCCCCTTGCGCGCGTGATTGGCGGCCAGGATCGCGCCGGTGGTTACGGCGGCGGTTCCCTGGATGTCGTCGTTGAAGCAGCACAGGCGTTCCTGATAACGCTCAAGGATCGGCGCGGCATTCGGACCGGCGAAATCCTCCCAGTGCAGGATGATGTCGGGCCAGCGTTTCTGCACGGCGGAGACGAATTGTTCGATGAACGCGTCGTATTCCGCGCCGCGAACGCGTTCGTGTTTCCAGCCGATATATTCAGGGTTGGCGCGCAGTTCGGGATTGTTGGTGCCGGTATCGAGCATGATCGGCAACGTCTGCTCCGGCGCGATTCCCGCGGCGGCGGTATAGATCGACAGCTTGCCGATGGGAATGCCCATGCCGCCGGCGCCCTGATCGCCCAGCCCGAGAATACGCTCGCCATCCGTCACGACGATGACGCGCACGTCGTCCAGCGACGGATCGGCCAGAAGCTCCTCCATGCGGTCGCGTTCGGGATAGGTGAGGAACAGGCCGCGCGGCTTCTGCCAGATCTGCGAGAACTTCTGGCAGGCCTCGCCGACCGTCGGCGTATAGATCAGCGGCAGGCAGCGTTCGAGATCGCGTTCCAGAATGGCGTAGAACAGCGTCTCGTTGCTGTCCTGGATTTCGCGCAGGCGCACGTGGCGGGCGAGAGGCGTGGAGAGTGAGTCCAGGAACGACAGCGCGGCATCGATCTGCTCTTCCAGCGTTTCGACGTTGCGCGGCAGCAGACCGCGCAATCCGAAAGCATCGCGTTCCGCCTCGGAGAATGCCAGCCCCTTGTTTAGAAGGGGCTCACTCAGCAGGGCCTTGCCGCGCAGCAACACGTTGAGTTCGCTCATCGACGGGTCTCCTCGTTCGTTCAGGTTGCAGACCATACGTGCGATATATCAAACTGTTTCCGAGCGTTCACTCACGCTCGACTTGCATCTTCTTAATGTTGGCGATGGCCTTGGCGGGGTTGAGCCCTTTCGGGCAGGTCTGGGTGCAGTTCATGATGGTGCGGCAGGCGTAGAGTTTCATCGGGTCGTCCAGCGCGGCGAGACGTTCCGCCGTATGGTCGTCCCGGCTGTCCACGATCCAGCGATTGGCGGCCAGCAACGTAGCCGGGCCGAGATATTTGTCGCCGTTCCACCAGTAGGACGGGCAGGACGTGGTACAGCAGAAGCACAGGATGCACTCCCACATGCCATCCAGTTTTTCGCGTTCCTCGATGCTCTGGCGGCGTTCGGTATCCGGCGGTGGCGGTGTGTCGCTCTTCAGCCAGGGCTCGATCGCCTCGAGCTGCGCATAGGCACCGTTGAGGTTCGGCACCAGATCCTTGACCACCGGCATGTGCGGCAACGGATAGATCCGGATCGCGCCCTTGATGCTGTCGATCGGTTTCAGGCACGCCAGTGTGTTCTCGCCGTCGATGTTCATCGAGCACGAACCGCAGATGCCCTCGCGACAGGAGCGTCGGAACGTCAGGGTGGGGTCGACCTTGTCCTTGATGTAGAGCAGCGCGTCCAGAACCATCGGTCCGACGTCGTCCAGATCGAGCACATACGTGTCGATGCTTGGGTTCTCGTCGTCGTCCGGGGACCAGCGATAGACCCTGAAAGAGCGCGTGCGCGTTGCGCCATCCGGCGCGGGGAAGGTTTTTCCCGGCTGGACCGTGCTGTTTTTCGGCAGGCGGAGTTCGACCATGATGGCGGGCCCTCAGTAAACGCGTTTCTTGGGCGGAAAAACCTCGACCTCGTCGGTCAGCGTCCGAAGCCGGACGGGGCGATAAAGCAGCCGGACATTTCCGTCGCGATCGAGATACGACACGGTGTGTTTCATCCAGTGCTCGTCGTCGCGTTCGGGATAGTCGTCATGCGCATGGGCGCCGCGCGTTTCATGGCGTGCGAACGCGCTTTCGATGGTCGCCGTCGCATTGGCCAGAAGGTTCTCGTATTCCAGCGCTTCCATCAGGTCGCTGTTCCAGATGAGCGAGCGGTCGCGAAGTGCGATATCCTGGCTGTCCTGCCAGAGTTCGCGGATCTTGGCGCAGCCTTCCTCGAGCGACTTCGTGTTGCGGAACACCGCCGCGTGACTCTGCATGATGCGTTGCAGGCGCTCGCGCAACTGCGCCACGGTATATCGGCCATCGGCGTTCCGCAGGCGGTCGAAATCCGCCAGGATTTTTTCGCCGGCCTCTTTCGGCAGGGGCGGGACCGGTGCGTCCGGGTCGATGATTTCGGCGGCCCGCTTGCCGGCTGCGCGCCCGAAGACGATCAGGTCGAGCAGCGAGTTCGTGCCAAGGCGGTTGGCGCCATGCACGGACACACATGCGGCCTCGCCGACGGCCATCAATCCCGGCACGACGGCATCCGGATCATCGTCCGTCGGGCGCAGAACCTCCCCGTGCAGGTTCGTCGGCACGCCACCCATGTTATAATGCACGGTCGGCAACACCGGCGCGGGCTCCTTCGTGACGTCCACGCCGGCGAAGATGCGCGCCGTCTCCGAGATGCCGGGCAGACGCTGATGCAGCAGGTCGGCGCCCAGATGCTCCAGATGCAGCATGATGTGGTCCTTGTTCGGACCGCAGCCGCGCCCTTCGTTGATCTCGATGGTCATGGCGCGCGAGACGACATCGCGGGAGGCGAGGTCCTTGGCGGTCGGCGCGTAACGCTCCATGAAACGTTCGCCATCCGAATTCGTCAGATAACCGCCTTCGCCGCGGCATCCTTCGGTCAGCAGGCAGCCGGCGGGGAAAATGCCGGTGGGATGGAACTGCACGAATTCCATGTCCTGCGTCGGCACGCCGGCGCGCATGGCCAGACCGCCGCCATCGCCCGTGCAGGAATGGGCGGAGGTGCAGCTCTGGAAAGCGCGCCCGTATCCGCCGGTCGCGAGCACCACCATCTTCGCGTTGAAGCGGTGAATGGTGCCATCGTCCAGGCACCAGGCCATCACGCCGCGACAGCGACCGTCGTCGTCCATGATGAGGTCGAGGGCATAATACTCCACGAAGAACTCGACGCGATGCTTCAGGCATTGCTGATAGAGCGTGTGGAGGATGGCATGGCCCGTGCGGTCGGCGGCGGCGCAGGCCCGGGCGACCGGCGCCTTGCCGTATTCGCTCATATGACCGCCGAACGGGCGCTGGTAGATCTTGCCGTCCTCGGTGCGTGAGAACGGCACGCCGAAATGTTCGAGTTCCTTCACGGCACTTTCGGCTTCGCGGCACATGAACTCGATGGCGTCCTGATCGCCCAGCCAGTCCGACCCTTTGACGGTATCGTACATATGCCAGCGCCAGTTGTCTTCGGACATGTTGCCCAGTGCGGCGCCGATGCCACCCTGTGCCGCCACGGTGTGGCTGCGCGTCGGGAACACCTTGGTGACGCAGGCCGTGCGCAGGCCGCTCGCGCCCATGCCAAGCGTGGCGCGCAGGCCGGAGCCACCCGCGCCCACGACCACGACGTCGTAAGCATGATCGACGATGCGATATTGTTCCGAAACCGTTGCGTTCATCGTGTCGTATCCGGCGTGCGCGTCTGGAGGATTTTCATGATCGAGACGCCGCCATAGGCCGCGAGCATCAGGCAGCCGAAGCGGATCGCCAGCCGTAGCCAGACGCGCCGCCAGCCGCGGGCGTAATCGGTCGCGACGACTTCCAGCCCCAGTTGCATATGACGTGCCGTCAGGCCGATCAGCACGCCCAGCGGTGCGGCGTTGTGCAGCTTGCCCGCCCATTGCAGGATTTCGTCGCGGTCACGTCCCGCCAGCCGCAGAATTTGCGCGATGGCCCAGAGGGATAGCGGCCCGAGCAACAGTGCCGAGACGCGCTCCGCCGTCCAGTGTTCCGCACCTTCCGGCAGGCCGCCCGGCCCCCGGGCACGCGCCAGGGGCGTGCGCATGTCCGACCGTGCCTTCATGATGTCTGTCCCTTGCGATGGCGGCGCGCCAGGATGGCGAAACCGCCAAGCAGGCCCCCCGCCAGTGCCGATGTCGCGCCAAGGGCGCGGACGCCATCCGCATCGATCTCGCGTTTCCCGAACCGCGCGCCGCTATCCCAGATGAGATGGCGCACGCTGGCGACGAGATGATAGAGCGTGGCGACGCTCCAGCCTGCGAAAACCAGTTGTCCCAGTGGGTGCCCGGCCATCTTCTGCGCGCGGGCGAATGGTTTGGGGCCCTGCGCCAGCGCGCCGAGCCAGGCCACGGCCAGTCCGGTCCCGAGTGCCGAGAAAACGCCGGCCATACGGTTGGTGATCGACAGGACCATGGAAAGACGGAAACGATAGATGCCCAGATGTGGCGACATGGGACGACGGATGGATTGCCCCGCCGAATTGTCGCCCTGATAGAGCGCTTCGCGTCCATCGGAAGCCATGATCGTGTTCCTCGACTGCCGCCTGCCGGAAATACAGGCCTGTCATGCTGGAATAGACCCGTTTCCAAAGCGCGTCACGCGCACAGTCGTGTGAAAAAACAGGACTGTGCCGCTCTGTTTTCCAGCAAGCGCGGCACGGTTCCCGTCCCGGACTTCGTAGAGGATTTATCCCTTCTGGCATTTGCATTTCCGGCATGTTTTCACGACAAGCTGGAAACCATGCGCATCGGCTTCGTCATTCAACACATCAACGCCCTCGGCGGTACGGAACGCGCCGCTTGCGCCGTAATGAACGGCCTTGCGGACAGCGCGGATATCCATCTGTTCGAGGTTCATTCACGCGGACCAGCTGCCTTTGGTCTCGACCCCCGCATTCGCACCGTTTCACTGTTCGATCGTCATGTGTCGTTGCTGAATCAATGGCCCCGCCTGGTGCGGCGGTTGCGTGACGGGATCCTGCGCGAGCGTCTCGATGTGCTGGTCGTGGTGGAATCCACGCATGCGCTCTACGCGGTTCCGGCCGCGCGCCGGGCCGGATGCCGGTGCGTGGTCTGGGAGCATTTCAACTTCCGTGCCGATCTGGGGAAACGGAAGCGTGGCTGGGGTCGCTGGGTCGCAGCGCGCTGGGCGGATGACGTCGTCGTCCTGACCCACCGCGACATCGCGTTATGGGAAGAGGGTTGTCAGCCGCGCGCGCGCATGACCTGCATTCCCAATATGGCGCCGCCGATATCCGCCACGCCTTATCGTGTAGAGGGGCGGGAGGTGCTGGCTTTGGGGCGACTTTCGAAGCAGAAGGGCTTCGATCGATTGCTGGCCGCGTGGGCGCGTGTGGAGGCCGACCCGCGCGGCGCATCGTGGCATCTGCGGATCGTGGGTGACGGGCCGGATCGGGCGGCGCTTCAGGCGCAGGCGGCGTCCCTGCATCGCGCGACAGTCACGCCGGCGGAAAACAACGTCGCGGCGCGGCTGTCGACGGCGGGTCTGCTGTCGGCCTCGTCGCGTTTTGAGGGATTGCCGATGGTGCTGCTCGAGGCGGCGGCTTTTGGCGTTCCGGCGGTCGCGTTCGATTGCGAAACGGGTCCCGCCGAGATCGTCGATGACGGGCGATCCGGTCTTCTCGTGCCGGAAGGCGATGTCGCGGCGTTGGCGGATGCGCTGTTGGGCCTGATGGCGTCGGATGAGCGCCGCGTCGCCATGGCCGATGCGGCGAGACGACAGGCGGCAGGTTTCAGCCGCGAGTCGGTTCTGCCGAAATGGCGTTCGCTGCTGGGTATCGCTTCGGGCTGATCGGCGTGCCGATCACAGGATGGTCAGAAAAGCGGTCTCAACGGGGCTCAGTTCGCGTTCCGGATGACGGATGAGTTGAAACGGTCGCTCAGGCAACGGGAATGGCACATGATGCAGCAATCCGGCCTCCAGTCGTCCCGCCAGCACGGAGGCGGAAAGAACGGTGGCCGCATCGCCGGTTTCCACGGCGCTTGCCACGGCCTCGTTCGAGGGTAATTCCATGGCGATCGGCAGATTTGCGGCGTCGACGCCGATGGCGTGCAGGGCCTGGACGAATGCCGAGCGCGTGCCGGAACCCGTTTCGCGCAGGACCCATTCACTCGTGTCGAGTTCATGGGGTGCGGGCGTCCGATTGGCCCAGGGGTGACGCGGAGACACCGCCAGCAACAGTCTGTCTGCCGCCACGGTCTGGCAGGTCAGCGTCGGTTCGGTGCTTTCGCCTTCGATCAGGCCGAGTCCGACGATACCGTCGCGTATGGCCGCGCAGACCTCGGCGGTGTTTCGGGCGCTGATTGTCAGCGTGATGTCCGGATATTGCGCCCGGAAAAGGTTGAGTCGTTTGGGAAGCCAGTAGGCGGCGATCGTCTGGCTGGCATGCAGGTGCAGCGTGCCGGTGCGCAACATGGTGAAATCCAGAAGGCGATCCCGCGCGGCCTCCGCGCGCGCCAGAACGGCGGCGGCTTCCACGTGAAAGATCCGTCCCGCGCGGGTCAGTTCGATGGTTCGTCCGATACGGCTGAACAGCTTGATCCGGAGGTGACTTTCCAGTGTCGCCACGGCGTGGCTGACACTGGACGGCGTGAGGTTCAGGGCCTGGGCTGCATGCGTGATATGTTCGCGTTCGGCGACGGCGACGAAGATGCGCAGTTGTTCAAGCGTCATCCCCATAATCTAGGCGCGGGCGAGCCGGTCAGCCAGCGCCGCAGTCTGCGCGCGGATTTCCGGGATGGCGATGGACTCGAACAGCGTGCCGAGCCGCGCCGGTCCCACGGCAAACATTCCGTCGCACAGACGCCCCTCCGCATCGCAGGACAGCCCGTTGCCCAACGGACCGGGCGCGATCAGGTGGCAATCCATGAGGTCGCGGAATAGAGGCGACGCGACACGGCGATAATTCTGGTCCGGCCCGGTGCAGTTCACGACATGGTCGGCCAGCAGGGTCGTCTCCCGATCGCCCGCGCGATAGACGATGCACGCCTGTCCATCGTGAACGGCAATGCGATTCACATGACCGTTCACGATACGCAGCCTTCCGGCCGCGCGCATGGCGTCGATCTGATCGGCGACGGACGGGGCCATACGGTGGCGGAGGATGTCCCAGCGGCGTTGCAGATGGCGTCGGAAACGTTTTTGCTCGGTCGGCGGCAGTCTGAGCCATAGATCGTTGCTGGTGGCGCGAAGGCTGTCGATGGCCGGCAGGAGTGCGACGCCATGTTTCAACGTCTTTCGGAATGCGGCCAGATAGGCCCGCGCTGTCGGCAGTGCATCGGACCCGACCGCGGGGCGGTCGTGTTTGGGAAGCGGCGTGTCCGCATGCCGTGTGGGGAACCATCCCCGGCGGGAGAGGGCGGTCAGGGGGCCGCGATGACCGGCATCGCGCAGGCGCGTGATGACGTCCACCGTCGTCAGGCCTGTGCCGATCAGAACGATCGCGGCCTGAGGGTCGACAGTCTCGTAAAAGGCGTGGTCCCAGGCGTTGTGATGATAGATGCCGTCGCGTCCTGCGGCGGGATCGACCGCCGGGAGCGGGGGTGGATCGAAGTTGCCCGTTGCCAGAACGACCTGCCGCGCGCGCAGGGTGGCGCCGTCCGAAAGCGCGAGGCGGTAGTCACCATTATCGGCCCGACAGGAGAGAACCTCGGCATGATGGTGCAGGGGTGCGGCTTCGTTGTGGAGTGACGACAGGTAGCGCCCGAAGATCGCGCGTGGCGCGAAGTCATCGGGAGATGAATGCGGATCGATATTCCTGCGTAGCCAGTCGATGAAGTGGTCCGGCTCGCCATCGATCGCACTCATGCCGCTGCTACGGACATTGAGCAGATGGGACATGCAGGGCGTCGCGTAGGCCAGCCCCAGGGCAGGTTGGCGCGCGGCATCGATGACTGTCGCGCGAATGCCGTGCCGTCGGGCCAGATTCCATGCCAGCAGCGTGCCGCTGGCACCGCAGCCGATAATGGCGATGGGGACTTCGTGCACTGTATCCTGCAACAGCTTTCGCTCCTCTGCTGTTCATTATGACGATCGGCATAACGAACCTCGTTGCGTTCCTGCGCTCAGAATGACCGGGAACGACGCGTGGAACGAGCGAAATAATGCGAAGAAACCATTCGATTGAATCGAACGGTTATATGGTGCGTCGTCGCCAGGCGCGCCAACCGTCAGCGGCCAGCACGATGAAACCGGCATACAGCGCGGCGGTTGGATAAAGGGCGCGCGTCATGAACAGCCAGACGTATAGCGCATCGACGATGATCCAGAGCAGCCAGCAGGCGCGATAGCGTCGTGCCATCCAGAACTGGCCGACGATGCTGTAGGCGCTCAGGCCGGCATCGGTGAATGGCGCTGGATCATCTGTCCAATGCGCCAGCGCCAGTCCCCAGCACAAGGCACCGACGGCCCCTGCCAGGATGTCCCGGATGGCCGTCCGTCGTGGCGGTTCGATGGGGCGGATGTCAGGCAAGGCGTTCCAGTGTCGCCAGCCATAGATCAGAAAAGCGCAGAAAACCGCTTGCAGGAGCATATCGGCATAGAGCCGGGCGGTCATGAAGACCCAGCCGTACAGCAGGGATGCCAGCAACGAAACGGGCCAACAGACAAGCCAGCGCCGCGCCGTCAGCCAGACCCCGAGCGCGCTGAGGACGGCGGCGGCGATTTCAGGTGACGACACGACGACTGTTCCGCTGGCTCAGGGGGATGCGCATAAAGTGTCCAGCATGGCGCTTAATCGCCTCAGCAGCGTCTTTCCCTGCGCGCTGGCGAACCATTGTGCGTGCCCGAGCAGGTAAGTGTGGTATGCGACGTCGGCGGAAGCAGGATCGCCCAGTAATGCCGCGTAATACGCGACCTCCGTCAGCGCGAATTCGACATGGACGAGTGGCAGGAATGCCGTGACAAGCGCGCGCTCGGCGGGACGCAGCGGTGCGACACCGCCATATCCGCCAATCAGCGCTGTCAGATCGTCATAAGCGACGGGCGCGGCATGATCGGGATTGAGCCATGCGATCATGCTGCGTTCGATCGCAACGGCCAGGTCAAAGGCAGCGCAGGTGCGATCCGCCATGCCGAAGTCGAAAACCCCGCTCACCTGAGGATTGTCGCCGTCCCAGATGAGATTCGAGCCGTGCCAGTCGCCATGTCCCCAGAGTGGCACGATCTCGGTTAGCAAAGGGATCAGCCTTGCATGCAGGGGCACGATGTCGCGCGCGATATCCTCTTGCCATGGACGCTGCGCCAAGGCCGCCGTAAGGCCAGGTTGCCGCGGTATCCACATCGACAGGGCGGCGAGCAGATCGGGCTGCGTTATGGTGCGGCAACTGGAAATAAGCGGCCGGGCGGAACGACCGGGGCGGTCGAAACCGGTGCTGGCACGGTGCAGTCTGGCCAAAGCTGCGCCTGCCGCGTGCGCATCGGCCGTTGTGGAAAACGGGGACCAGGATTGAACGTCGCCATAGCGATCAAGGCCGGGCAGGGGCGTGAACGCCTCATAGGTCCAGTTGTTCTCGGCGATAACGCCCAGCCCGTTCGTGGTTTGCAGAGGCGTGGCGACAGGAAGACCGCCCTTGGCCAGATGGGCGGCGAAGCGATGTTCTTCGGCGAGGGCCGCTGCGTCGCGAAGTCGGTGGTCGTGACGTTTGAGCACGACCTGCCGCCCGCCGCGCAGGGCTAGCAGGCCGGTGGCGGAGAAGGGGCGGCGGCCGTGTTGCAGAATCGCGAGATCATACGTGTCCTCGTCGAAAGCACGCAGAATATGGCTGGCCTCTTCAATTGTTATGGGAGGCCAGTCGCGTCTGGCTTCCAGCCCCCTGACGCCGAACTGACCCAGCGAAGCCGACATCTCAGAACCCGCTGGATGCGGTGAAAAGGGCGGCGAAGCCCCCGCCGACGTAATAGCTGGGGGCGCTGCCCGAAATGGTCGTGCCGTACTGCCCGATCGTATCCTGTGCGTTCATGGTCGGCGTGGCCACGCCGGAGAGGTAGTGCTGGTTGGTGATGTTGATGAAGTTCATCCGCATCGTCGGCGCATGCAGATGGGCGACGTCCGTAAAACGATAGCCGAAACCCAGATCGCCGGTTGTGTGGTCGGCGACGCGTTCGTCGTTCATGAACGTTGCGAATTGATGGCCCGTATACTTGATGGTGGCCACGCCGAAGAAATGCCCATCGTCATAGCTCAGCCCGGCGGCGCCCTGAAGTGTGGGGCTGCGTACGGCGATCTTCCCCTTCGTCGGCAGCAGGTCGCCGTTCGCGGCGATGTCGTTGTCGATTGTCGCGTGCAGGTATTCGCCGGAGACATAAGGTGTGATGTGGTGCCAGGGCCGCGTGCCGATCTCCACATCCACGCCACGCGAGGTCTGGCCGCCGCCATTGATGGTGGACTGTACCAATGCGCCGTTCTGCGATACCAGCGTGGAAATCTGACGATTGGTGAAATTATAATTGAAGAGCGTCAGGCTGCCGATGATCCACCGTCCGGTGCGGCGATAGCCGATCTCCTCGCTGATGGAATATTCCGGTTTGGTATTGGTCGCTGCCGTGACCTCCGTTTCGCCCGAGGAGGGATCGTAGGTGTTGAAAAATGCCGTATCGTCCGGAGAGCGGAAATTCGTCGTCGCGTTGAAAAAAATCTGATTGGCGTCATCCAGACGCAGGCGCGCGCCCAGTCGTGGCAGTGGCTCGGCATAGTTGGCATTCGCGCGGTATTGCGGACCCGGCACGTTGTTTGTGCCGTTGCGTGTCAGCATCACCATCTTGAAGCCGGCATCCACGGACAATCTTTCGCGCCAGAAGGACATGTGGTCGCCCAGGAAGAGCGCATTGGTCTGCGAGACCGTATGGGCGCTACCCCCCAGGAGTTGCCTGCCATCCGAGAGCAGGATCGTCGCGCGGCGCTTTTCGCTCCAGATATCCGGCGCGTATCCGTTGTCCTGCACGGCTGTGAAAGGCTGCTGTTCGTTGTCGTCGGAATAATCGTACCAGTAGCCCAGGATGAAATCGTTCCACGCCAGCTTATAATGCAATGCGGTCGTGAAGCCGGAACGATAGCTGCGCTGGTTGTAGTTCGCCCGCACCACGGCCACGCCATCCTGAGCGCCCGGCAGGTTCAGATTGTCCGGAAGTGGCTGCGTGCCGTTATAGAGGCCGGTTTCGGACAGGGTCGAGCCGCCGGGAACGTTGCCGTAGGCGAACTGGCTATAGGGCGTAATGTCCCACGACAGGCGCTTCGTCAGATGCAGATGCACGGGGGCGCCGACATAGAGCGTGCGTTCCGGCGCGCGCCACAGGCGCCAGTAATCCGTTCCGCCCTGAGCGTCGTTCGGATTGTAGCGCCCCGCCAGTTCATTGGGACCGCCGAGTCCGTACTGCTTCCAGTCCGATTGCGTAACCTGCGGATAGTAGCTGGTGATGGTGCTGTTCCACGAGCCCAGAATACTGGCGCGGTTACCATCGTCCCAGGACTTGAGGAACTTGAAATCCACGTGCTGGCGTGTGTCCCGGCCCGGTCCGCGCCAGTTATCCGATGCGCCATGCGAATATGAGACGAACCCGCGTATGCCGGAACGGCCGATTTCGCCGGTTTCCAGTCGGATGAACTCACGATTGGTGTCGTAGGAGCCGTAAGAGACGCTGGCGTAGCCGCCGGGCTTGGTCGCGGGGTCGAGAAACGACAGGTTCATCAGGCCGCCGGCGGCATTGAGAACAGGGCTATCCAGATCCGCCGAGCCCTGGGCCAGCGCGATTTCCCGATAATTTTCGCTGTCTGCAAACTGGCTGGGATAGCCGCTGTAATAGGCGACATCGTTCAGCGGCATGCCTTCCAGTATGTAACCGATGGCATCGTTGTTCAGGCCGCGCACGGTAATGTTGGTGGCGGGCGAAAAGCCGAACGGGTCGGACGTCGCGACATTCGCGCCCGGCAACATGGCGGCGAGCTGGTAGGCGCTGGCGGTGGGGACCTGTTTATCGATGAAGTCCCGGTCTACCGTGCTGACGGATCGGACGCCCTGCTGGGGGTGGATCAGCCCACCGCCTGGCTGATTGCCGGGTGCCGTATCCGGCGTTCGCCTGACAGTGATGTGCTCGCTTTTGGGCGGGGTGGTGTCATCCCGCGCCCGTGCCATCGGCGATGCGAGGCAGGTCGTCCCCAGAAGGGCCGTGAGCAGGGCATGAACGTGACGGCGTATCATGATGCCTTCTTAAAGAAGGCGGGAGACAGGGGCGAGCGAATCTTCTTTGATCCGGAAGTAGAGCAGGAATACGATTCGACTGCTTTTTATGTCATTTTATGTCAAAAGAAACTTATAAGCGACTGAAACGTCATAATTTTCTCACGAAGAATGATACGCGACGCGAAAGTTCTTGGGCCATGGCCCAATTCGTGCCACGTTTGACAGGTCTCATTCCCGTGAGTCCATTGTCAGGAGAAGCCGCCATGAAACAGCTTAGCCAGTCTATACAGGACCGCGCGGACGCCCGTCATGTCGTGGCGAACGACGCGCCGGTAACCCATCATACATCTCAGTTCAGAGATGAGCCGTTCCGTGTGCAGGTCGAACTGCACGGACCGGAATGGCACGAACCTTTTTGAGCGTCATCTGATATTTCCGTGATAAGCCCGGCCCTGTGCCGGGCTTTTTTTATACGGTGCGAAAAACCTGGATTGGCAGGAAACCGAACGGTTGTGTTCGGGAATCAATTCCGGCTCGGACATGACGAGAAGGCGTGACGACACTGGTCATTTCTTCGAAGGTGGTTTTTTGCTTCCTCACCTCATGCGAAGTTGAGGTGAGGGATTTTCATGTTGTCGCGTCAGAAGCGCGCCGACACATCCAGGTAATAATACCCGCCGTTGATGCCCAGTTGCGATGCGCTGAAATAGTATTGCGGCGCGCCGAGGTAGCGGTTGTCGTAAGGCACGCGTGACGGATAGGCGGCGAAGATGTTGTTGCCGCCGATCGTGGCGCTCCAGTGCTTGTTGACGTTGTAGGTGACGGACGCGTTGGTGGTCCATTTCGGCTGGTTCTGGAATTGCAGGTAGTTCGTGGTCGAGAACGCGTTGGGTCCGTAATAATAGCTCAGGTTCGACGTTGCCTGGCCGTAGCGGATTTCATGCACCGCGACGGCCCAGCGGTTTTCAGGCGAATGCCACGTGCCACCGAAGATGATCTTGCTGCGCGGATATTCGGTCGTCAGGTAGGCGATCGACTGCACGTTCAGGAGCGACTGTCCGGTTGAGTCCGTGCCCTGATGGCGCAGGCGCGTGCGGTTGAGGTTGAGCGATACGTCCCAGTCCGCATGCCCGAACTGGCCGAAATCCGTAGGATAGGTGGCTGTCAGGTCGAGACCCTGCGTGCGTGTCGTCGCCACGTTGGCGAACCAGTGCGTGGAGAGCTGTCCCGGCGTCCATGTGGCGGCGCCGGCGGGCAGGGAGAAGCCGTCCGCGACCAGGGCCTGATAGGCTTGCGGATTGTAGACGTTGCCGCCGGGCAGAATGCGGTCGCGCAGGTCGATCTGATAGACATCCGCCGTGACGTGCAGCTTGCGGATCGGCTCCACGACGATGCCGCCCTCCGCGCTCGTGCTGTGCTCGGGCTTCAGGGGGGAGGCGCCATTGGCGAGCGCACCGGGTGAGTTGACGGCGATCAGGCCGCGCGCCGCCGTCGGCGAAATGGCGAGTGCCGAATAATGCTCCTGCGCCAGGGTCGGCGCATGGAAACCGTTGCTGAAGCCGCCGCGAATGGCGAAACGCGGGCCAAAATCGTAACGCGTCGAGACCTTGCCGGTCTGCGTGCTGCCGACATCCGTATAGTGTTCCGCACGCCCGGCGAGATCGACCTGCCAGTGCTTCGTCAGATGAGTGGCGATGTCGAGATAACCGGCAATCACGTCGCGGTTGAAGTTGCCCGCGTTGCCGGGGTTGGTGCCCGCCAGGGCGTCCGCGCCGCTGCCGTAGTAGCTGTCCGGCGAGCCGGTGCCGATCGAGTAGGCCTCGTAGCGGTAGGATGCGCCGCCTGCGACGTTGATGCCATACGGCCAGAAGGACGTATGGAAATTGCGGCTCAGATCCAGGCTGTTGGTCCATTGCGTGCTGCTGTAGCCCTGCGCCGCGAAGTTCGTCGGCGTGCGACCGGTGGCGGTATAGACCGAGGCATTGATGGAATTGACGGTATTGATGGCGTTGTAATCGCGCCCCCAGACGGAGGAGAGATCCCAGTGCCAGCCGGCCAGGGTGCCCTTGAACCCGGCCGTCAGTTCGTAATCGTTCTCGTTGATTGTCTCGAGCGGAGAATATCCCCATGGATAGATGGCCGCATAGCCGGGGTAATTCTTCAGCGACGAGGCGAGGCGGTAGTTCTGATAGGCCTCCGCATGGCGATGCGCGTAAGTTGCCGTGGCATAGGCCTGCACGTTGTCCGTGATGTCGTAGCCGAACTTGACGGCGACGGCTTCGCGCGTCTGTTCCGGCTGGCTGAGAACCTTGTTGTCATAGCCGCCGGTGCGGGGATCGGGGCCGGACCGCTCGGCGTGGTCCACATGCACGAAATCGCCGCCGATATGGAGGTAGCCGCGGCCACCGCCGAGACTGGTGCCGCCGTCCAGATACACGCCCTGCTGATAGCCGTCGCCCTGGCTGGTGATGCCGCTGTTGGAGCGCAGGTTGAGGCCGTGGGATTGCTTTTTCAGGATGATGTTGACCACGCCCGCCACGGCGTCGGAGCCGTACTGCGCCGCGGCGCCGTCGCGCAGCACTTCAATGTGGTCGATCATCGACATGGGTAGCATGTCGATATCGACGGCCGTGGCACCTTGCTGAGGGCCGGGATCGGCGTAGATGTTGCCGGTCGTATGACGCCGTTTGCCATCCACGAGAACCAGCGTTTCGTTCGGGTTCAGGCCGCGCAGGGCGATGGTGTCGGTCAGGGCGCCGGTGTCGTAGCCGGCGGCCTGAATGGTCAGCGACGGCAGCATGAGCGACAGCGCATCGCGCAATGTCGGCTGGCCGGTCGCCGTGATCTGCCGTGCGGAAACGACGTCGATCGGGGAAATGGAATCGCGCGCTTTCTTGCCCAGTTCGCGCGTGCCGGTCACGACGATGGCTTCGCCTGCGCCGGGGGCGGTCATGCCCGGCTGTTGGGGTGTGGTCGGCGGAATGCGCTTTGTGTGGCGGTGGCTGGTCTGGTCCGGCGCTGACGTCGTTTGTGCGACGGCGACGAAAGGAATGGCGCCGAGAAATGAGCCCGCCAGCAAGGCGGCAGCGCGTCGCGATCGCACAGTAATCACAGGTTAAATCCGTAGTTAGTGGAAATTTCCACCATCAACGGTAATTAAGCGGGAGCTGTCAACTAACCCGCTGAGGGCATAGGAAAATCGGCAATATACTGTGGCTAAATTACCAGACCGTTAGCTGCCGCTCGAGACATAGCCGCGGACGCCGCGTTGCCAGAACCAGCCCATGACGATCAGGAACATGAAGCCCATGCCGGGTGAGAATAGACCGAACCAGGACGGCAGGCCGAGAGGATCGGCATGTCCGACCATGAGAAGGGCGGGGTAATAACAGATGCCGGCGAGGGGCAGCACCCATGTCAGGAAGCGGCGCAGCCAGCGCGAGAACATCGGGAGTGGATATTGCCCGGCCTCGACCCCGCCGTAAGTCAGGACATTGACAACTTCGAGTCCTTCGACCGTCACGAAGCATAGGGCCGCCTGCCCGATCAGCACGCCGAGGAACATCGCAGCACCCCCCGCGATCGCCCAGGGCAGGAGCCATAGTGTCTGGATGCTGACATGCGGCGCCATCCAAAGGCCTGCGCCAAGGACGAAAGCGCCCTGCAGGAAACGCCCGATGGGTCGCAGGCGCAATTCATGGCCCAGCAGCAGGAGAAGCGTTGACCGGGGGCGCAGGAGCAACCGGTCGAAATTGCCTGTCTTGACGTATTCGCCGCCGAAGATTTCAAAGCCGCGCCCCAATGTTTCGGCAACGGCGAAAGCGACGTTCACCAGTCCGTACAGCAGGGCGACGGTGGCAAGATCCCAGCCCGCAATGCTGCCGAAGCGGCGGAACAGGCTCCATAAGCCGAAGAAGCTCAGGAGCGTGGTGACGAAATTGCCCGCTGCCTGCATGGCGAAGGTGCCCGGATAGCGCAGTTGCGCCTTGATCGACGCGGCGGCCATACGACGATAGAGCGTCAGGCCGTCAAGCACCCTGCACCTCCATCCGCTCGACGATCCGCGACAGCCAGCGGCGACCGAGAACGGTCAGTATCGCGAGCCAGCATAGTTGCAGGCCGAGGGCGGTACCGATGCCGCCGGGAATGGCGGCGCCGAGATAGATGCGGATGGGAATATCGGCGATGCCCGCGAAAGGCTGGACCAGCAGTGCGATGCTGGCCCAGCCGGGATAGAGCGGCAGCGGCAGCAACATTCCCGACAACAGGACCGACAGCGGCGTGGCGATGGCGTAACTGCCGAGGGGCGAAAGGGTGCGTGCCGTCAGCACGTTCCACCACATCATGATCGTGGCCGAGAGCAAGGCCCCGAGAGCGAAGGACAGCAGGGCAAAAAGTGCGGCAAGGGCCGAAGCCGGCGGTGCCAGGCTCCAGTCCTTCAGTCCGACAAGGGCTGCGAGCGGCCCGGCGACGCAGGCCAGCAGGATGGCGCGGGGCACGGCGTTGCCGAGCAGGCGGGCGAGGCTCGACGATAGCCACCAGTTCCACAGATCGACCGGTCGCAGCAGGTCATAGACGATTGCCCCGGTGCGTGCCGCCTCGCCGATCGCGGGCAGGCAGCCGAGCGGCAGCAGCGTGAACAGCGACTGCTGGATCCAGGTATAGGTCATGGCCTGCCGGAGGGTTAGTGGCGCCTGCACGTCCGGTGCATGATGATAGACGGCGGCATAGGCCATCAGTGTCACCGCGCCGAACCACATCTGCGCCACCAGTCCGGCCAGCACCGCGATGCGGTAGCGCAGCCCGATCTTCCATTGCAATGTGAAGGAGGTGAGGTAGGCCCGCGCCATCATGACGCGTGATCCGCATAGAAGCGGGTGATGATCTCCTCAATGGCCGGGCGACCGATGCGCAGGTCATCCAGGCCGGGCAGCGTGTTCAGATGCGCGACCAGCGCCGGGGCCGGAATGCGACGTGGGTCGAACGTGATGGTGACGCTGCGGGGCGATCGCTGGGTTTCCGTGGCGCCTTCCGGCAGGGTCAGGGGCGGCGGTGTCTCGGCGAAATCCGCTTCCAGAATCCGCTCGGATAAAGTCGTGGCGCGCAAGGCCTCGAAGGGACTGTCGGCCAGAATGCGGCCATGTCCGATGACGATGACGCGCTCCGCCAGAGCCTCGATGTCGTGCATGTCGTGCGTCGTCAGCAGGACGGTGGTGCCGCGTTCGTCGCGCAGGCTGCGCACGAAGGCGCGCACGGCCAGTTTGGATGGGGCGTCCAGGCCGATGGTTGGCTCGTCCAGGATCAGGACCTCCGGATCGTGCAGGAGGGCAGCCGCGATTTCCGCGCGCATGCGTTGGCCGAGCGAGAGTTGCCGCACCGACTGGTCCATGATGCCGCCGAGATCCAGCGCTTCGGCCAGTCGTGCCTTGTTGCGGGCGAAGCGTGCGGGTTCGACATTATAGATATCGCCCAGCAGCTTCAGCCCCTCGGCCACCGACAGATCCCACCAGAGCTGCGTGCGCTGGCCGAACACGACGCCGATGCGCGCGACATGCGCGATGCGGTCGCGCCACGGCACGAGATTCCCAACGCGCACCATGCCGGAGCTGGGGCGCAGGATACCGGACAGGATCTTGATGGCGGTCGATTTCCCCGCACCGTTCGGCCCGATGAAGCCGGCGATCTCACCTGCCGGGACGGAGAAGGAGATGCCGTCCAGTGCGGTGATTTCGCGGGTCTTGCCGCGCCAGCCGCCGCCTTCGCGGATGCGATATGTCTTGCGGAGATTTTCGACGTCGATGGCGGTGGGATGAGACGGCAAGGATTCTCTCGTTGTTCGGGCCGGCAGGAAACGATGGCACCGGAAAACTGAGCCAGTCTGCGTCGCACGATGCAAGGTAGCAATGTTGTGACTGGTGAGCGAGACGCTTTCGGTGATGTGCTGTCATGTGGAAGCCATGCCGCCGCATGGTTCGTTGAATGAATGACCGACGCGCATGCATCGCCGACATCTTCTCACCTCGCTTGCCGCAACGCCGCTGACGATGGGGGCGGGCGCCGTCGCGCAGCCGCGCCCCGGTGGCAAGGTCTATGTGCTCGTTCATGGCATGTATGGCGGCGGGTGGGTCTGGAATTTCGTGACGCCGAAGCTTCGTGCCCTCGGGCACCAGGTTTATACGCCGACCCTGACCGGTATCGGGGATCGCAGCCATCTCCTGTCGCGGGAAATCACGCTCGATACGCATATCGAGGATGTCTGCAATCTGCTCGAAACGGAGGAATTGCACGATATCGTGCTCGTCGCACATTCCTATGGCGGCATGGTGGGGACCGGTGTGGCGGACCGGCTGACCAGCCGGATCGACCGGTTGATCTATCTCGATGCGCTGATCCCCGAAAATGGCGAAAGCGCCTATGACATTCTGCCGGCCGGCATGGCCGATTTGCGTCGTCATGCCGTGCAGGTGGCAGGTGCGGGTATTGCGTTTCCAGTGCCGCAGGCTGCCGACGTGCCATTACCCCCCGGCCCTGCCAAGGACTGGCTGGTGCGCCATATGCGGCCACATCCTGCGGCCACGTATGAAACGCCGATCCGGCTGGGCCGACCGGCGGGTGCCGGACTGCCGACGGCCTATATCGCCTATCGGCACCCGGCCATCGCATCCATCGAGCCAAGCCGCCAGCGTGCGAAAGCCAAGCCGGGGTGGCAGCTGGCGGAGCGTCCGGTCCCGCATGATGTGGAAGCGACAGAGCCGGATGTCGTCGTGTCGCTGCTGACGACGTATGGCTGAGCCATTTTTCAATTATGGGGGAAAATCTGTGTGGTGCCGACACTCGGAATTGAACCGAGGACCTACTGATTACGAATCAGTTGCTCTACCCCTGAGCTATGTCGGCGTCCTTGGCGCGGTCCTATAGCGAAGGCTGAACGGGACTGCAACCGGGTTAAGGCTATCTCGAACGGATTTCGTTCGGTATGGTCTGAAATATGAGCGATCGCTTCCATACGCGGCTCTGGCGCAACGCCGTCATGATGTCCGCGCAGCGAAAGAACCCAACGCCTGCGTTGAAGGTGGTGGAAGGGCTGCGTGAATGTCCGTCCTGCGGGCTGTTCCAGTGCGTTTCCTATCTCAAGCCGGGACAGGTCGCCGCGTGCGGGCGTTGCAATGCGCAGCTGGCGCGTCGGCGACGGACGGCGCCGATCGCGGCGCCGGCAGCATTCTGCATTGCTTCGGCCGCGCTTTACCTGGCCCTGCTCATCAGCACCCTGATGACGCTCAATGTCAGTGGTCGCGAAAACACCGTCTCGCTGCTGACCGGGCCGATCGAACTGCTGCACGAAGGCTTCGGCGAGGTCGGCCTGCTGGTTGGGCTCGTGACGCTCATCATGCCTGGCATTGCGATCGCCCTGATGGGCGCGATCCTCGTGGGGGCGACGCGCGAGCATATGCCCGACTGGACCCCGCGTTTCATGCGCTGGTACGAGGCGTTGCGTGAATGGTCGATGATCGAGGTCTATATCCTGGGCGTCTTTGTCGCTTACAGCAAGCTGATCGATCTTGCCCTGGTTTCCCTCGAACCCGGCGTCTATCTCATCGCCGGGCTAATGTTCACCATGGCGGCCACCGATTCGACCCTCGACGAAGAGCAGATCTGGCAGAATCGCGATATCGAGGAGGAAATGCACGATGCGCGTGGCCGGCGCCTGTCCGTTGAACACGTCTATGTTCACAGCCATGGCATGCCGCCTGTCCAGCATCTCCTGTCGTGCCATGCCTGTCAGCTTGTCATGGATTTCGGGCACACACTACCGCGTGAGGATGTCGTGGGAGAGTGCCCGCGTTGCCAGCATACATTGCGGCGACGCAAGCCTTTCAGCCTTTCCAATACCGCCGCCTTGCTGATCGCTGCGATCATTTTCTATGTGCCGGCCAATCTCTTCCCGGTCATGACTTATTCCAAGGTGGGTCATGCGGATGCGAGCACGATCGTCAATGGTGCGATCGAACTCTGGCAGGCGGGACTCATACCGTTGTCGCTACTGGTGCTTTTCGCCAGCATCACGGTGCCGGTTCTGAAGATCGTCTCCCTGGCCACGATGGTGACCGTCACGCGATTTGGCTGGAAGCGCCATCTGCCGTTCCTGACGAAACTTTTCCGTGTCGTCGACATTATCGGCCGCTGGTCGATGATCGACGTTTTCATGATTTCCATTCTCGTGGCTGTCGTGCATTTCAACTTCCTCGCCAATGTTACGGCGAATTTCGGATGTGTATGTTTTGCGACGGTCGTGATTCTGACTATCTTCGCTGTGCATACTTTCGATCCCCGCGGCATGTGGGACGCAGCGGGATGCAACGGTCCGATCAAAGGGCCGATCGAGGACGCGGTTCGAACGGGCGACGAAAAAATCGCCGTTCATTCGCGTCCGGAGCAAAATATGGAGCCTGAGCGCGCGTGAGCGATCATAACGACAGTCCTACCCATCAGCCCGCGTCTCCACCAAAAGCTGCCCTACGCCGAACGCGATTTTCCATCATCTGGCTCATTCCGGTGCTGGCCATCGCCATTGCCGCATGGCTCGGGTGGCGCAGCTTCGCCAATCGGGGTCCGCTCATCACGGTAACGTTCGAGACGGCATCCGGGCTGACCGCCGGACAGACGCAGGTGAAGAACAAGGCGGTGACGCTGGGCACGGTGCAGGACATCACGCTATCGCCCGACATGCATCATGTGGTCGTGCATATTCAGATGAATGCCAGCGCCGAGAACATCCTGACCGACCATACCCGTTTCTGGGTCGTGCGGCCGCGAATCAACGGTGCGAGCATCACCGGGCTGGAGACGCTCCTTTCCGGCGCCTATATCGGAATCGATCCGGGACCGCCGGGTGGCGAATACAAGACCCAGTTCACCGGGCTTGAGGCTGCGCCGGGTATCCGTTCGGACCAGCCTGGCACGACGTTCATGCTGGTAACACCGACACTGGGTTCGATCGGGCAGGGTGCGCCGGTCTATTTCCGCGACGTGTCGGTGGGTGAGGTGCTGGGCTATACAATGCCGCCGGGCGGCGAAGGGCCGATCCTGGTTCAGGTTTTCGTCCGGGCGCCCTACGATCATTATCTTCGGACGGATTCACGCTTCTGGAATGTGTCCGGCGTTCAGGTCGGCTTCGGCGCCGGGGGTCTGAAAGTCCAGATGACCTCGCTTCAGGCCCTGTTCTCGGGCGGCGTTGCGTTTGGACTTCCGGCGCGACGGCAGGACGTGGAGCAGGCGCGCGCCCCGGCCAATTCTGTTTTCAAACTGTATGCCAGCCAGTCGGATGCCGATAACGCGCAATACAGCCAGCGCCTCAAGGTTGCGACCTATCTGGATACGTCGGTCAAGGGCCTTGCCGTCGGTGGGCAGGTCTCCGTGTTCGGTATTCAGGTCGGTAGTGTGACAGGCGTCAAACTGCTTCTTGATGACAAGCGCGCCTCCATGCGGGTGCGTGTCGATATGGAGATCGAGCCGGAACGTGTTCTCTCCGCAACGCAGACGCGTCGCACCCCGCGGGAGCAGGATGACCTGCTGGCGGCTCTGGTGGCCAAAGGCATGCGTGCCTCGGTGGAAAGCGCCAGTTTCCTGACCGGCGAATCGCTGATCGGCCTTGAATTCGTCAAGAACGCCAAGCCGGCGTCCGTGACCTACGAAGACGGCGTGGCCATCATTCCCAGCCAGCCCGGCGGGCTCGACGGTATCATGGCGTCGGCTGCGACGGTAATGGACAAGGTGGCGGCCATGCCGCTGACGCAGATCGGCGAGCACGTCAATGAACTGCTCGCCCATGCGGACAAGCGTATCGACAGTCCGGAGGTCACGCAGTCGCTACAGGCCCTGCGCGATTCGCTGCGTCATATCTCCGATCTCACGGCGCATGCGGACAAGGGGCTGCAACCGTTCCTGCAACGTCTGCCGGCGATGAGTGCTGCCCTGCAAGGAACGCTCGCGAATGCGCAGAAGGTCATGGCGTCCTACGGCGGCGATACGGACTTCCATCGCGACCTGCAAGGCATGGTCGTGCAGCTTGGTGAGGCCGCGCGGTCGATTCGCTTCCTGACCGACTACCTCAATCGCCATCCTTCCTCATTGATTACGGGACGTCACAACTGATGCCGATCCATTCTCGTCCGCGCGCGTCAGGGCGCGCATTGCTCGCATCGCTGGCGTTTCTGGGTCTTTCCGCCTGCGGCGGCGATCCCACGTTATATACGCTGGCCCCGACGCCAGGCGCCACGCTCGCCGGAGGGCCAGCTGTGGTGGAAGTGCGCACGCCTGTCGTTTCGACATGGCTGGATCGGGATGAAATCGTGCGCCAGGACAAGGATTACAAACTGGAGATCGCCAAGGGGGATGCCTGGAGCGAGCCGCTGGCCAGCATGATCGGCCATACCCTCTCCCGCGATCTGTCCCAGCGTCTTCCCGGGACAACGGTATTCGCACAGAACGATGCCGTCGCCACCACACCCGGAGCGTATGTCGAACTGACGATCACCGGTTTCAATGAAGACCAGAAGGGCAATGCGCAGGTGCAGGGCATGCTGTCGACGCATCTGTCGACGGCGGGCATCGGTCCGGTCATGACGACGCCGATACAACTGCAGGCGCATCTGGACACGCACGCGACCGGGCACCTTGTCGCCGCGCTGAGCACGATGCTCGGCACTGTCGCGGATCAGGCGGCGGATCGCCTGCGTGCGCTTCCCGTCCTCCCTGCGGCGGCGGCGCCGTAGGGAGCGTTGGCGCAATATCTGGGCAGATGAACTGAAAGGCCGCACTCCCTTCCGGGAGGCGGCCTTTCTTGTTGCTGACGGTAGCCTTGGCCTAGAGCTTTTCGACCTGATTGTAATCGAGATCGACCGGCGTGGAGCGACCGAAAATCGACACGCTGACCTTGAGGCGCGAACGCTCCTCGTCGACTTCCTCGATCGTCCCGTTGAAGGACGTGAACGGACCGTCCGCCACGCGAATCTGCTCGCCGATTTCGAAGGTCACGGCCGAACGTGGACGCTCCACGCCTTCCTGTGCCTGCTTCATGATCCGTTCGGCTTCCGCCTCGGAGATGGGCGAGGGACGGTTGCGGCTGCCGAGGAACCCCGTGACCTTGGGTGTATCCTTGACGAGATGCCAGGCATCGTCCGTCAGTTCCATCTTGACCAGGACGTAGCCTGGGAAAAACTTGCGCTCGGAATTGATCTTGCGGCCCCGGCGGACCTCCGTCACGTCTTCCGAAGGAACGAGAATCTGTTCGAAGTGATCCGAAAGCCCCTTCTGGGCTGCCTGCTCTTCGATATGGCTCGCGATCTTCTTCTCGAATCCGGAATAGACATGCACAACATACCAACGCTTTGCCATGTCCGATTTAGCCTCCAACGCCGAACAGTTCGCGAACGCCAAGGCCGATCACCTGGTCCACGACAAAAAAGAAAACGGAAGTCAGGGCAGCCATGGCCAGCACCGCACCTGTCGTGACCATCGTGTTGCGCCGTGTCGGCCACGTCACCTTGCGGGCTTCCGCGCGAACATCCTTGAGATAGCGCACAAGATTGAAGCGTCCTGCACCGGTCGTGGCCACGGGCGGCTTCGGCTGGGCAGGTCTGGTGCCTGTCGGTTTCTGCGACCCTGGCTTGGGAGTAGTGACTGACACCGTCATCCTCTAGTTGCTTCGAAAGCCGCACATGGCAAGGAGCTGCGCCCCGCTGCAAGAACCGGATGATTGATCCGGCAACTGGCACGCGTGGCAGGGGTGGAGGGTCTCGAACCCCCAACCTCCGGTTTTGGAGACCGGCGCTCTAGCCAATTGAGCTACACCCCTAATGTCGTCCGTGCCTCTGCCGGGAGAGATGACAGGCATCTTTCGCGGCGATCGGACGCCCGACCGTTGGCGGCGGTAATGGCGGTGTCCGGGGGGGAAAGTCAAGAGGCTAAGAAGGCCGATTGCCGAACGAAGTGAAAATTTGGCGTCGGAAGGCTTCTCACTCTTGCAAGCGGGCCATGTTCGGCGCTAGGTGGTCGCCATCGATACGGAGTGCGGGCGTAGCATAGTGGTAATGCAGTAGCCTTCCAAGCTTCTGAGGAGGGTTCGATTCCCTTCGCCCGCTCCATACCGGCATCTTTCAAGCGAAAATTTTCGTCACCGAGCCGGGCAGGCGGTATGCGAGGCATGCGCGTCGCGGAATTGCGTGATTAGCAGAACCACTGGCGCATCGCCCACATTGCCTGACAAATGGCCAGTGTGGCCGTTCCTGTCCGTCGCCGCATCCACATCCTCGCTGAGGAGGGCTTCGCCGGCGTTGAGTTCCACCTGGGTGCCGTCCATCGACTGCACGAACCAGGTGCCGGACAGCGGCACGATCCACTGTACCTGCGGATTCGCGCGCCAGCCACCTTTCCAGTGCGCGGGCTGTACGCTCGTTTCAACGGTGGCCTGCCCTTCATGGGCATGCTGTGTCCATTGCGGTTCGGCATGGGGCGCCAGTGTCTTCAGGCTGAAATCGGTCAGCTTGCATTTTGTAAGATGGGATATGCCCTGCTTGTCCGTCCAGTTGTCCCAGTAAGGCACGACGGGCGGCTCGAGGGCGCCTTCAGCATCAGAGGCCAGTGCTGTCGGGAAGATCATGCCGCAGAAAGCGAGCAGACAGCATGCTGCGGTACGATGGTGCATGGACGAAAGATCCCGATTTCGAAGATTTGACGGCAAAGAACGCCGCCTTCTGCCAGCAGGGCGGGTTGAGATGCAAATCTGTTGCGTCGTAACATCATCTGGAGCAATGCTCATTGCCGGCGCGGGGTCGGTTGCGTCCTCGCGCGGCAGCGTGCTAGACGCCCCGCGTGATAAGACGTGCAGAGCGTCGTCAAGAATACGAATCCGCCAGTTGTCGTGTGGCCGTCGTCTGAGAAGGCGGGTTGGCATATCGCGGCGACTGGCAGCGAGGAACTGGGGTGGGAACGCCGAACGTGACAGTTGTCGAATCAGGAGCCGAAACGGCTCGTTCGCCGCAAACGCAGGTCGATGCGGCGGACGGTCTTGCCGATCGCTACGCCAAGGCCCTGTTCGAATTCGCGGAAGAACGCTCGATCCTGCCCGATGTGCTGGCGCAGGTTCGGTCCCTGGTGAAGCTGATCGGCGAAAGTGCGTCGCTGCGTGACTTTCTGGCCAACCGCACGCTGGATGTAAGACAGACTGTCAAAGCCCTCGATGCCGTTCTGGCCGCGCAAGGATTTGGCGAGGCGGTCCGTCACTTCGGGGGCGTCGTGGCGCGCAACCGTCGCCTGCCGCATCTCGCCGGTATCCTGACCGCCGTCCTCGCCATCGATGCCCGGCGTCGGGGCGAGATGGTGGCGGAGGTGCGCAGCGCCCAGCCGCTCACACCCGCGCAACGCGCAGGCCTGCAGGCTCGTCTTGCCGAGGCCGGCTATGCGCGCGTTGCCATCGTCGAGCAGGTTGCACCCGAACTGATCGGCGGCCTCGTGGTGCGCATCGGTGCCAAACTATTCGATACTTCCATTCGCGGGCGTCTGGCCCGCATGCAAAACGTCATGAAGGGAGCCGCGTGATGGATATCCGTCCCGCCGAGATTTCGGACATCCTCAAGCAGCAGATCGCCTCCTTCGACGATGCGGCGCAGGTCTCGGAGACCGGCACGGTTCTGTCGATCGGCGACGGTATCGCGCGAGTCTATGGTCTGTCGAACGTCATGGCCGGTGAAATGGTCGAGTTCGAGGGAACCGGCGTTCGCGGCATGGCGCTGAACCTTGAGCAGGATAACGTCGGTGTCGTCATTTTCGGCGATGGCGACGACATTCGCGAGGGCGACACGGTCCTGCGCACCAAGGCGGTGGTTGAAGTGCCGGTCGGCAAGGGACTTCTCGGCCGCGTGGTCGACGGTCTCGGCAACCCGATCGACGGCAAGGGTCCCCTGACCGACGTGACGCTGAAGCGGGCCGAGGTCAAGGCGCCGGGCATCATGCCGCGCCAGTCCGTCAGCGAGCCGATGCAGACCGGCATCAAGGCCATCGATGCCCTGGTGCCGATCGGTCGTGGCCAGCGCGAACTGATCATCGGTGACCGCCAGACCGGCAAGACGGCCATCCTGATCGACACCATCGTCGGCCAGAAGCCGGTCAACGCGACCGGCGACGAGTCGAAGAAGCTGTACTGCATCTATGTTGCGGTCGGCCAGAAGCGCTCGACGGTTGCAAACCTTGTCCGTACGCTGACGGAGCAGGGCGCGATGGAATACTCCATCGTCGTCGCCGCGACGGCGTCCGACGCGGCGCCGATGCAGTATCTCGCACCCTATACCGGCTGCGCGATGGGTGAGTTCTTCCGCGACAACGGCATGCACGCGCTCGTCTGCTATGACGATCTCTCCAAGCAGGCTGTGGCCTATCGTCAGATGTCGCTGCTGCTGCGCCGTCCGCCCGCCCGCGAGGCATTCCCGGGTGACGTGTTCTATCTGCATTCCCGTCTGCTCGAGCGTGCGGCGAAGATGTCCGATGCGTTTGGCGGTGGTTCGCTGACGGCGCTGCCAGTGATCGAGACGCAGGCCGGCGACGTTGCTGCCTACATTCCGACCAACGTGATTTCGATCACCGATGGCCAGATCTTCCTTGAGACCGACCTGTTCTACAAGGGCATTCGCCCGGCCGTGAACGTTGGCGGCTCCGTGTCGCGCGTTGGCTCCGCCGCGCAGATCAAGGCGATGAAGCAGGTCGCGGGCAAGATCAAGCTGGACCTTGCGCAGTATCGTGAAATGGCGGCGTTCTCGCAGTTCGCGTCCGATCTCGATCCCGCGACGCGCAAGCAGCTCGATCGTGGCGCCCGACTGGTCGAGCTGTTGAAGCAGCCCGAGACCTCGCCGCTGCCGGTCGAGGAGCAGGTCGTGGTATTGTTCGCCGGCACACGCGGTTTCGTGGATGCCATCAAGGTCGATGACGTCGTGCGTTATGAGGCGGCCCTGCTCGCCGAGATGCGGAGTTCGGGCAAGGATATCCTCGACGCCATTCGCAATGACAAGCAGATCAAGCCGGAGACGGAGAGCAAGTTGAACGACCTGCTCGGCGCGTTCGGCAAGCGCTTTACGGCGTAAGGATAAGCGATGCCATCGCTGAAGGAACTGCGCGCCCGGATCACGGGCGTCAAATCGCAGCGCAAGATCACCAGCGCAATGAAAATGGTGGCGGCTTCCAAGCTGCGCCGTTTCCAGCAGCGCGCCGAGGCTTCCCGCCCCTATGCCGATGCCATGCGCCGCATGCTGTCCGAACTGGCGGCGGCGACGCGCGGCCAGGGAGAATTGCCGCCGCTTATGCAGGGCGGTCCGGGCAGGACGCACCTCGTGGTCATGCTCACGAGCGACCTTGGGCTTGCCGGTGGTTTCAACGCCAATCTGGCACGCTCGATGCGTGGTCTTGTCGAGCGTCTGGAAGGCGAGGGGGAAACCGTTCGCATTCTTCCGGTCGGGCGTAAGGGCGGCGACGCGATGACGCGTAATTTCCCCCAAGCCGTCATCGAGCGCCTGCCCGGTACGGCGGGGCGGGAAGTGCCTTTCGCGCGAGCGGCTGAACTGGGCGAGCGGATCGTGGACATGCTGACGAAGGGAGAGGTCGATCGGGTTACGGTCGTCTACAACCGCTTTGTCAACGCCATGACCCAGACGCCGACGGAACTGCCGCTGGTCCCGTTGCCCGTGCCCGAGAACGACAACAAGGACGAGAACGCCGCGCAGTACGAGTTCGAGCCGGACGAGGAAGAACTGCTGGCGCGCCTGTTGCCGCGCAATCTGCAGGTGCAGCTTTATGCGGCGCTGCTGGAAAGCGCAGCGGGCGAGCAGGGTGCCCGCATGACGGCCATGGATAATGCGACGCGCAACGCCGGCAAGGCGATCGACAGCCTCTCGCAGCGCTATAACCGCACGCGCCAAGCCAATATTACGACTGAACTGATCGAGATCATCTCCGGCGCCGAAGCCGTTTGAGACCGTGACCCAGGAGCCGAAACCGATGTCCGATACCCTATCGCCCGAAGTCCCGGCCGCCGCGTCGCCCAGCAGCAACGTCGTCGGTCGCGTCACCCAGATTCGTGGCCCCGTCGTCGACGTGCAGTTCGAGGGATCGCTGCCGCATATTCTCAACGCGTTGCACGTCCAGAACGGCGACCAGACGCTGGTTCTGGAAGTTGCACAGGAAATTGGCGAGCGCGAAGTGCGCTGCATCGCCATGGACAGCACGGACGGCCTGACGCGTGGCCAGCCAGTGCAGGACACTGGTGCGCAGATCACCGTGCCGGTCGGTCCGGCGACGCTGGGTCGCATCCTCAATGTCGTCGGCGAGCCGATCGACGAGCGGGGACCGGTCAATGCCGAGAAGCGTTATCCAATTCATCGCAAGGCACCGTCCTTCGAGGATCAGGCGGCTGCTTCCGAAATTCTGGTGACGGGCATCAAGGTTGTCGATCTGCTTTGCCCCTACCTCAAGGGCGGCAAGATCGGTCTGTTCGGTGGCGCCGGCGTCGGCAAGACCGTGATTATTCAGGAACTGATCAACAATATCGCCAAGGCGCATGGTGGCGTGTCCGTTTTCGCGGGCGTCGGCGAGCGTACGCGTGAGGGTAACGACCTGTATTTTGAAATGCAGGATGCGGGCGTCATCAAGCTTGGCGAGAATGGCTCGACCGAAGGCTCCAAGGTCGCCCTGGTCTATGGCCAGATGAACGAACCGCCGGGCGCGCGTGCGCGCATCGCGCTTTCGGGTCTTTCCCTGGCGGAATATTTCCGTGACGAGGAAGGGCAGGACGTTCTGTTTTTCGTCGATAACATCTTCCGCTTCACGCAGGCGGGTTCGGAAGTTTCGGCGCTTCTGGGTCGTATTCCTTCGGCCGTTGGCTACCAGCCGACGCTCTCCACTGAAATGGGCGCGCTCCAGGAGCGCATCACCTCGACCAAGAAGGGTTCGATCACTTCGGTCCAGGCCGTCTATGTCCCCGCCGACGATCTGACCGATCCGGCGCCGGCTGCGACCTTCGCGCATCTGGATGCCACGACCGTGCTGAACCGTTCGATTGCGGAGATGGGCATCTACCCGGCTGTGGACCCGCTGGACTCCACGTCGCGTTCGCTCGATCCGAAGATCGTCGGCGAAGAGCATTATGAGGTCGCGCGCGCCGTTCAGAAGACCCTCCAGACCTACAAGGGTTTGCAGGACATCATCGCGATCCTGGGCATGGACGAACTGTCCGAGGACGACAAGAAGACGGTGGCACGCGCACGCCGCATTCAGCGCTTCCTGTCCCAGCCGTTCCATGTGGCCGAGGTCTTCACGGGCGCGCCGGGCAAGCTGGTGTCGCTGGAAGACACGGTTCGCAGCTTCAAGGAAGTGATCGACGGCAAGCACGACGATCTGCCGGAAGGTGCGTTCTACATGGTCGGTCCGATCGAAGAAGCCGTTGCCAAGGCACAGAAGATGAAGGAGTCGGCGTAAGCCCATGCCGCTTCAGGTCGAAATCATCAGCCCGGAGAAGGTCCTCTTCCGCCGCGAGGTGGACATGGCCGTCATGCCGGGCTCGGAAGGCGATATCGCCGCGATGCCCGATCATGCGCCGCTGATGCTGGCGTTGCGTGGTGGCGTAGTGTCGATCTACGCGGGTGATCGCATAACCGATCAGTTCTTCGTTGGTGGTGGCTTCGCCGATATGACGGCGGATCGTTGCACGATCCTTGCTGACGAAGCATTGCCTGTTTCGGAAATCTCGGTCGATGATGCGCGCAGCCGTCTGGCTGAACTCGAGACATCGTTCGCGAATGTCACGGCTGAGGACGTGACATTGCAGGACACGATGTCCAGGCGGATTCAGTCTGTTCGTGCGGAGATCGAGGCGGCCGAGACCTCGCATCCGACGCACTGAGAACGGATACTGTTGACGAAGAAGGCGGCTTTGTGCCGCTTTTTTTGTGCCTAGACGTATCGTTGTCATGGTTCGTCATTGACGAAACGATATTCCAGCCTCTCCTGTCGATATATTCAGGCGCTCAGTGCATCCAGCAGGGGCACATCGGCACGGCGTGACAAGGCTTGCCGATAGGCTTCAACGACCGATGGATAGATGATGCCGTGAATGATGGACATACTGTGCAGATGCGCGAAAAGATGGATGTCATCGACCGACAGGACGCCGTTCACCGCGTCTGGTGAGCAGATGGCATGCGCCAGTTCCGTCAGCGCGTGGTTCAGGAATTCGATCTCTGCCTGACTGTTGGCGAGAATGTCGCCGAATGCGCCGCTGGACGCTTCCTTGTTGCGGATGAAATAGGCGCGCGCCGTCGTCGTCGCGAATTCGGGCAATGGAGCTGCCGCCGCGCGCGGCAGAAACAGCCGGTAAAGTGGCGCGCTCGTCTTCCTGATCCATTCGCCGATCGCGGGATTCGTCTTGCCCGTCAGAACCGACGTGCCGATGGCATCGATATGGGCCACGATGTCCATGCTTTCCGGTATGAAGCGGCCGTCTTCTTCCAGAATCGGCACCTGCTTGCGTCCGACCATGCGTACAGGCGTGGCTTCGTCATCGTTCAGCAGTACGATGCGCTCGACCGGAAGCGTCTTCAGGCCGAAGATTGCTTCCGCTTTGACGCAAAAGGGGCAGTGTTCGTAGATGTAGAGTTTACGCGGCATGATGGTCTTTCTCGGAACGCCAGTGGTCGGTCGCGATATCGATTGCCGAACACATGTCGAATAATCGGGTCGGGGCATCGCCGACCATAGCTTTCATCACCTTGCCGTTCTGCGTCAGCAACCGATCGATGGCAGGAAAGCGGTCGATATCGGTTTCCGGCAGGGAATAGAGCGACCATTTGCCGTCTCTGGTCGGCATGCCGTCCCAGTAGCGCGGAGCATCCGGACGGGCCCGTCGTTCCGCGAGGTGCAGGGCAGTGCAGGTCTCGAAGCCGACACCGATCATCAGGATGCGTGCCTGAAGACGATAGAGGGTCGCGAGGGGTGACGCATCGCCGAATGGATCGTCGAGCGGCTGTTCCCGCAGGATCGTTTCCGCCTGTGGCCCGATGGCGCAGAAGGAGCACGATGGATGGACGCTACGCCGGACCTGAGGCCAGGTGCGAAACCGCTCCGCGACGATGCCGACCCCGCGTGTAGGCGTTGTGACCGGATCGAACGGCGGCATGTTGGCACGGATGCTCTCCAGCCAGGAAGACGGTACGGGTGGCGAGGACCAATGCGCCGGATCGGTTATATGGCTCGACTGGGCGGGCATGACCAGTGTGCCCCCGGCAGGCAGGATCGTGTCGCATAAGGCGGCAAGCAGGGTTTCCGCCCCGCCGCATGTCCAGCCGATGCGGCTGAGCGCGACATGCATCAGCACGATGTCGTCAGGTCGCCCGAGACCCATATGTTGCAGATCGGCGCGAAGGGATGCGTAGGTTTTCGGTGCGGATGTGGCTGCGATCAGTGCGGCTTCGCGTGCGCTCATCCGCGGCCCCGATAGCCCGGCACGTCCTGCGTGGGAATCCAGACGCCATCCGGTGGGGCACCGGTCTGCCAGAAAACGTCGATCGGAATGCCGCCGCGCGGATACCAGTAGGCCCCGATCCGCAGCCATACCGGCGAGAGTTCCTCGACCAGGCGTGTTGCGATGCTGATGGAGCAGTCCTCATGGAATGCGCCGTGATTGCGGAAGCTGGTGAGGTAGAGCTTGAGGGATTTGCTCTCCACGATCCATTGGTCGGGAATATAGTCGATGACGATGTGCGCGAAATCCGGCTGGCCGGTGACCGGGCAGAGCGACGTGAATTCCGGTGCGGTGAAACGCACGACGTATTGCCGCCCCTGATGCGGGCTGGGGACGCGGTCGAGAGTTGCTTCCTCCGGGCTTTGTGGCTGCGCGGTGTGCTGTCCGAGCTGGCGGAGAGCGTCGAGATCGTTTTGGGCTGTGGTCATGTCCTGCCGCCTTGGTGTAGGAGGGGGGAATGCGTGACTCCGCCGCCGGCTTCCCGGCTCCCCGTATCGTGTCGTCAACTGCCGATTTGGCGCAATTATGCGATTTGCTCAAGCGCGAGCCGTTCGTCACGATTGATACCGAGTTCGTGCGCGAGAAGACATATTGGCCGGAATTGTGCCTCGTGCAACTGGGCGGGACGCGCGATGTCGCTGTGGTCGACACGCTGGCGCCGGGTATCGATCTGGCCCCGCTGGCGACGCTGCTGGATGATGCGGCGTGCATCAAGGTGTTTCACGCCGCGCGTCAGGATCTGGAGATTTTCCTTCACCTGTTCGATCGTCTGCCGCAATCGATCTTCGATACGCAGATTGCCGCCATGGTTGCCGGTTATGGTGATCAGATCGGCTATGATGCGCTGGTAAATGCGGTCACGGGTGGCACGATCGACAAGACGCATCGCTTCAGCGACTGGTCTGCGCGTCCGCTGTCGGCGGCGCAGATCGCGTATGCCGCAGCCGATGTCACGCATTTGCGGACCGTTTATGTGTCGCTCCGTGCGGAACTGGAAAAGCAGGACCGATTGCACTGGGCGGATGCCGAGCAGGCGATCCTGACCGATCCGACCACGTTCCGGCCTGATCCGCGCAGGATGTGGGAACGCCTGAAGGCGCGCACGAACAACCGCCGCATGCTGGCCGTATTGCGTGAAGTTGCCGCCTGGCGGGAAATGGAGGCGCAGCGGCTCGACCTTCCCCGCCAGCGCCTGGTCCGCGATGAGAGTCTGCTGGAAATCGCTGCCGTGCAGCCGGCGACGCCCGATGCCCTGGCGCGGGTGCGTGGCGTGACGCGCGGTTTCGCCGATGGCGCTTCCGGTGAAGGTCTGCTGGCGGCCGTCCGCGTGGCGTTGGCTTTGCCCGATGGCGAGTTGCCGCGGCCGCCGCGCAAGCCGGATGGGGCAAAGCCGTCTGCGGCGTTGGTGGCGATGTTGCGTGTTCTGCTCGCCGCGAAATGCGAACAGAACCGGGTCGCGCCCAAGCTGGTGGCAACGGGGGAGGATCTGGACAAGCTCGCGCTGGGCGAGACGGATCTCGACGTGCTGCAGGGCTGGCGCAAGGCGGTGTTCGGGGATGACGCGCTGGCGTTGTTGCGCGGTGAATTGTCGATGTCGGTGGCCGATCGTAACGTTCGGCTGGTGCGCGTTGAAAAGGACGTCTAGGCCGGGACTATTGCGACATTTCGTAGTTCTCCCCGATTTTCACAAACGATTCACACAATATCAACATGATTGCGCGCTGAATTTCCCACAGAAATCATTCAACTGTGCATTGAGGCGCTCTTCTATTCAGCATAAGTTGACGGGCAAGCGTCAGATAAGGGGTGCGGGTAATGGAATGGACTGACGAGGTAATCTCCCGTCTCCAGTCTCTATGGCAGCAAGGCCTTTCAACGGCGGAAATCGGCCGACAGCTGTCGATTACCAAGAACGCCGTGGTCGGCAAGGCGCATCGTCTGGGTCTGCCGCCGCGTCCCTCGCCGATCCGTAAACCCGGCAAGGGTGAAGCTGTCGCGTCCGAAGGTGAGGCCGCCCCTGCAAAGACTGCGGTGAAGGCAACGGCATCATCCGTGCCGCAAGCCGCGCCAGCCGAACGACAGGCGCCGGAGCCGGCCGCGCAGCCGGCTGCCGTGCAGGATAAGCCGGTGCAGCCAGTGAAAGAAGCCGTTGTGAAACCCGCTGCTGTCATGGACGACAAGTCCGACGCCGCCGATGTTGTGCCGTCGGCACCCAAGCCATCCGCGACGGTAAGGCAGCCTGCCGAGAGCAAACCGCGGACCGCAGCCGCCCAGAAGGGCGAGCCGCCGGAATCCAAGGCGGAGCAGGAAGCGCGGCTGATTGCGCAAAGCCTGCGTCCTGTCCTGCGATCGATCACCGGGGAATCGTCGTCCCGGCGGGGCCCGTCATGTTGCTGGCCGCTGGGCGATCCTGGAACGCCGGGCTTTCGTTTCTGCGGTGCGAAGCCCGTGCCCGGCAAGCCTTACTGCGCGGAGCATGCCGCTCTGGCTTATGTCAAACTGCGTGACCGCCGCGATAACGTCGCCTAATCAAGGCGCCGGACGCAGGGGGGGTGGTTTGCCGAAAGTGGCGGCCCTCCTCTATTGCGGCAGGGCGTTGATCTCCTTGACCACGGCTTTCGTCAGATCGGGGACGGACGCCATGACGTCGAGCTCCATCATGTTCTCGTGCTGGCCTGGTTCCTCAAGCGTATTGAACTGGCTGTCGAGCATCTTGGTCGGCATGAAATGCCCCTTGCGTTGGCTTAGGCGCGGAAAGATCTGTTCGCGCGTACCTTTCAGATAAATGAAGCAGACCTGCGTGGTGCCTGCGCAAAGAATTTCGCGATAACGTTCCTTCAGGGCCGAACAGGTGATGACGCCGCACTCGCCCTGCGCGATCCACTTCTGGGCGCGGGCCGCGATTTCCTGAAGCCACGGGAAGCGGTCCTCATCGGTCAGCGGAATGCCCGCGCTCATCTTGTCGATGTTGTTCTTCGGATGCAGTTCGTCGCCTTCAAGCCGGTTCCAGCCCAGCGCGGTGGCAAGTGCGTCCGCCAGTGTCGATTTGCCGCAGCCCGACACGCCCATGACAACCAGAACCAATGGACGCCTGCCCGCCAGCGTCCGGGTCGATGGCACCACGAGCGGTGTGACATGTGGGGCGGATGGCGTATCCGTATGGTGGGCGCGAGCGGAAGCGGAGAGTGACATGGAACAGGCTCCTGACATGGGATTGGCAGACGGTGCGAGAATGTCAGCCTGAAACCATGTCGCGAGCAAGGCGCGCGGCTTCACAAAAAGGAGCGCACATGATCTTGTGAAAGAATACGTTGGCCTTGTCATGCTGCCACAGAGTGTGTTTTCGGATTAAAGCGCGCATGGTCGGGCAGGATGAAAGATGACCGAAAACCGCCTAAAATCAGAGAAACAGGCCAATCGCCGGGTGACAAGCGGACAATATTGAGTTATGGGGCTGCCATTCCATTTGGATAGATGGCTTTCAATATTGGGTTGGCGTCCCCAGACATGGTGACGTCCGGCGGTTTTGTCATTCCGATGTGGCACATGTTGCCGGATGTCGGCGAACCGGGCCGACGCTTTCAATTTTAATATCGATTATGAGGTCACAGGAGTGAACGATAATCCCGACGCCGAAATGCGGCGCTCGACTTCGGAAGTATCCGATCAGGATTTAAGCGAGGACGCCCTGCGTCAGGCGCTGGCGCGGCTGGGTTCGACGCGCAAACGGGCGACGAATTCTCCGAATCCGCGCCCGACACTGGAAAATCGCCGCCGCCGTTTCGTGCAGGACGGGCAGGTTGTGGTCGAACACCATGCGTCGCGTCACACCGTGCGCGGCAATGGTCCGTCCACGGAGGACCAGGAAGAAATCGAACGTCTGAAAAATCTGGTCAAGCTGGAGCAGCGGCGGTGCGAGGACGGTCAGCGCCAGCTTCATGATGTCCAGGTTCAGTTGCGTTCGCTGGAAACGCGCGTCGCGCATGCCGATCTGCATGTCAAGGAATTGCAGGATTTCGTGCGGGATCGCGATGCGAAGATCGCGGTCCTGACGGCACAGATCGCCGCCCGCGCCAAGCCGGCCAACCAGGATGAAGAACCGGTGGAACGCCGTTCTCCGGGGCGTCCCCGAATCAGGCCCGCGCCGGTCGAGGTGGCGGCACGGGATGACGGTGAACCCGAACCCGTGAAATGGTGGATCAAGGCCTGAACGGCTTATCCGGCCTTCGCCTGTGGCGCATTGCCGCCATCGTGGCGGATGTTCTGGCGATCGTTTTGCTGCTGACACAGGGGCTGCTGCGCGGCCTGACCGAATTGCTGCGCGATGTGCTGGTGGCAATCGGTCTGCCGTTCGCCATTCTGTTCGGCATGGCTGGCTGGCGTGACCGGCTTCTTGCGATGACGCAGGTGGCTGGCGGCTTCGAGGCCTCGGGTGCTGCGCCGCTTTGGCTGGTCGGACCGATTCTTGGCGGTTGTGTTTCGCTTGTGGCGGCGGGGATCGCGCGGGGGGGTGCGCGGCGTGCGTGGTTCGGTTTGTCCGGCCTTCTGAATGTTGCTGTTGCGATCGGCGGCGGTTTTCCGCTGATGCTCATGATGGTGCCGGGCGTCATCGCCGCTATATTGGGTGTCGTGAAAGACAGCGTTCCTGACGGCGGGCGATAGCCGCCGCTGCCCACCATTCAGGCCGGAACCAGAATGTCGATCGGAATGCGATCCGCAAAATAGGTCAGGTCCTGCGAGAAAACGGCAAGCTGGTTATCGAGCAGGCTCCGCCATCTGCCGGGTATGGTGAGTCTGGTCAAACGCCAGTCGTGATGCTGGACGCGCAACGACGCATCCGGGTTGAGGACATGAGGGCGTCGTACTGCCAGCACGAGAACCGAGGTCTGTCCGAGATCGCGTCGGAAAGCGATCAGGTGATCCGCCAGCCCGCCGGTCGCGCTGACGGGTGTATAGCGTCCCTCCCGGAACAAGACGTCATGGTCGCGTCGATAATTCAGGACCTCGCGAATCAGACGCTGCTTCACGGCGCCACTACGCCATTCGGCGCATAATGCGGTGAAGTCCTTCGACGCGCCGAGAAGCGCCTGCCGGCGCGGGAAGTCGACGGGGCGCCGGTTGTCGGGATCGACAAGGCTTTCGTCCCATAGTTCCGCGCCCTGATAGAGGTCGGGAACGCCAGGGCTGGTCAGGCGCAGCAGGGTCTGGCTGAGACTGTTGAGTGTCGCGGCAGGCCCGATGCGTTCGACGAATGCCTCCAGTATCGGACGGAAATCGCCTTCCAGAAGCGATGTGACGAAAGACTGGCAGGCGGCTTCGTAAGGCTCGTTGGGCTGGCTCCAGCTGGTGTGTTGCGCGGCTTCGCGAAACGCTTTCTCAAAATAGGCCGACAGACGCTCGGGGAGTGTTTCCAGATCGGCCGGATCGTGCGGCCATGCGCCGATCAGCGTCTGGTAGATGAAAACCTCGTCGGCACGCGTGGGTGCCAGACCTTCGGCCACACGCTGACGGTAACCCGCATTATGCGCGAACCAATGTTCGGCCGTGGTCAGCCAGTCCGTTTCCGGCTCGCTGAGGACCATGAGACGTGCGCGGACATCCTCCCCGCGCTTGTGGTCATGTGTGGCGGTGCTCAGAAGCGACAGGGGATGCGTCTGGAGCCGGGCGATGTTTTTCTCATGGAAACGTTCCGTCGAGGCGGCGAAATATGCCGGATCCGTGCCGACGTCATTGCGTGAAAGAAGACGGTTATAGCGGTAGAACGCGGTGTCTTCGCCGGCTTTCGCCGTCAGGGGTGCCGTCAGATGTTCGAAACGCTCGATAACATCCCGCCAGGCTTCATCTTTTACATGCTGGTCACGCTCCGCATGCAGGAGTGACTGCAACCAGCCAAGCAGGTCGCGTCGATAGACCGGAAGGTGGCGGCGTGCATCGGCGATGGCGAATGAGAGCGCATTCTCGCTCGGCGTCAGATCGTTGGTTTCGGCCTTGTCGGCAAAATAGCTGCGATAAACCGGAAAAGCGAGGCAGATGGTTTCCAGCGCCTCGCTGATGGCATGAAGTGTGAAGTCTTTTCCCGGTACATGTCGGTCGGCGATGTTGAAGATGCGCGCGGCGAGTGTGTGGAAATCGCCGTAAAACGACGATTGCAGTTTTTCCAGCCGGGCGCGTCTCTGAACGGTGTCATAGGTTGACGGTCCGAACCGCTCCCAGAATGCCGTCAGGGGCAATTCGCCCGCCGGATCGTGCAGGACGAGGGCGGCCTGCTCCAGGAACTCGTATCCTGTCGTGCCGGTGACGGGCCAGCAATCCGGCAGCCTCTCGTTTTCCGCGAGGATTTTCTCGACGAATATGTAAGGGGCGGGCCGGCTGGAATCCGCCTGTTCCGCGTGCAGGGCCGTCAGGCGTTCGTGCAGGCGGCGGCAATATTCGGCGGGCCGGGCGAGACCGTCCACATGATCGGCGCGCACGCCGTCGATCAGGCCGTCGCGATATAGATCGAAGATCAGGGCATGGCTGGCCTCGAAGACCGTTTCGTCCTCCACCCGCAGGGCTGCAAGTGTGGTGACGTCGAAGAAGCGGCGCCAGTTGATCCGATCACCGGCAACGCGCCAGAACGCCAGACGATAGTGTTGCCGCTCCAGCAGGTCGGCGAGATGCCCGCGACCGATCGCTGTCCGGGGCGCGAAAACGGCGCCGACCCTGGCCAGGGCCGCCGCGCCCGCGCCGCTCTCCAGCCATTCGTGCAGGGCGTAGGGCGGCACGTCGATACCGGCCGTGTCAAAGATGCGGCGTGTGTCGTCAGGTGAGATCGGAAACCGATGCTCACCGTAATGCAGCATGAAGCCGCCGGAACGGGGCAGGTAATGCAGCGAGATGGCGCCGTCGTTCAGGACGTCGTCCAGCGGCGCGCCGAGGAACGGCAGCAGGATCTTGCCGTGGAGAGATGGATCGGTCGATTGCCAGTCGATGTCGAAAAAGCTGGCGTAGCGGCTTGCCGCGCCATGGGCGAGCACATCTTCCCACCACCGGTTATGCGGGCCGATGCCCATGTGGTTGGGGACAATATCAAGAATGAGCCCCATGTCGTGCTTGCGCAATGCGGCCACGAGATGCTCCAGCCCCGCCTCGCCACCGCGTTCGGGGTCGATGCGTTGGCAGTCGATCGTATCGTAGCCATGCAGGGAACCGGGATTGGAGGCCAGGAGGGGCGAGGCATAGACATGACTGATGCCGAGTGCCGCGAAATAGGGAATCAGGGGGACGGCATCGTCCAGCGTGAAGTCGCGATGGAATTGCAGGCGTACCGTAGCGCGGAGATCGGTCATGATGCGGGTTCCAGGCCGATGACGGCGCAGCGGGGAGGAATAATGCCTCTGGGCCGTGACGAGACGGTGGCATGCAGGAGTTCGGTCGGTTCTTCGATCGGGATATCCGCATCGCCCAGATTCAGGGCGATCGTCAGGTTGGTGCCATCTTTCAATGTCCATCGTGCCGCGACGGCCTTGTCGCCGATCGGTTCGGCGCCGTCGCTGTGCACGCGCGGGTCCAGGCGGGGTACGATATGCTGCTCCCGCAGGGACAGCAGTTCGCGGGTCAGCGCCAGCCAGGCCTTGCCTTGCGTCGTCTCGCGTTCGCGTCGATCGGGACGTGACATGTCGAAGGTCGAGCGCTGGTTGGGGTCAGGGATGCGCGCGCGCGCCGATGGCGTGTTGAAGGATGGAAATTTCGCGAATTCCTTGCGGCGCCCTTCGCGGACGGCGTCTGCCAGTTCATCATGAAAATCGGTGAAGAACAGAAACGGCGTGGTGCAGCCCCATTCCTCGCCCATGAAGAGCATGGGAATCTGGGGGGAGAGCAACAGCAGCGCATAGGTCGCGCGCAGGGCCTGTTCGTCGCATAGCGAAATCAGGCGCTCGCCGAATGCGCGATTGCCTGTCTGATCGTGATTCTGGAGGAAGAGAATGAATTTCTCCGGGGGAAGATCGCTGGAAGCCATGCCGCGTGGCTTGCCGCTATAGGGATTGGTCTGGCCCTGATATTCGAACCCTTCTTCCAGCACGCGGGCGAGATATTCCGTCGGACGATCGGCGAACATCTCGTAATAGCCGTCTTTTTCACCGGTCAGCAGGACGTGAAGGACGTTATGTCCGTCGTCGTTCCATTGTGCGGTGAAACCGTCGCGCAGGAGCCCGGCATCGTTGTTCTCGTTTTCGAGAATGAGATGAACGTGCTGCTCCGGCGGCATGGTTTGCCTGACCTGTGCGAGCAGTTTGCCGAACCAGGCATGATCGGTAATGGCGGATGCCGCATCGATCCGGACGCCGTCGAACCGGAATTCGGTCAGCCAGTACAGAACGTTTTCATAAAAAAAGCGGGCGACCTGTGGCCGGGCGAAAGCAATACCGGCACCCCAGATCGAGTTCTGGCTGTGGTCGAAAAAGTCTTCGGCATATTCGCCGATGTAATTCCCGTCCGCGCCGAAGTGGTTATAGACAACGTCGAGGATAACCATCAGCCCATGACCGTGCGCGGCATCGACGAGGGCCTTCAGGCGGTCGGGCGGCCCATAGGCGGCAGTGGGCGCATACGGCAGAACGCCGTCATAGCCCCAGTTTCGCGTGCCCCCGAAACTGTTGACGGGCATGATCTCGATCGCGGTCACGCCGATGGCGGCCAGTTCCGGCAGGATGTCCTGCACACCGTCGAAACCGCCGAGCAGTCCTGCATGCAGTTCATAGATGACCGTTTCATTCCAGGGGCGACCCTGCCAGTCCTCATGACGCCATGAATAGGCATCGGGATCGGTGACGGCACTGGCGTTATGCACGCCATCGGGCTGGAAGCGGCTTGCCGGGTCGGGAACCGCGAGATCGGGGCGGACGCGATAGGTATAGCGCGAACCCGGCGCGGCCCTGGCGCGGATCGTGAAGGTGCCGTCGTCCTCCCGTGCCATCGGCTGGGGGGCGAGGCTTTCGATTTCGAGCGAGACGGCGTGCGAGGATGGCGCCCAAAGCCGGAACGTGGTCGTGCCATCGGGATTGGGCGTGGCACCGTAATGAGGCCGAAACGAATTGGCGTGACGCGTCATGGCGCGAGGCTTTCAGGATGCGGCGACGGGAGAGAGATAGAGCACGGCCAGCGGTGGCAGTGTCAGGGCCACCGAGCACGGCATGCCATGTGTCGAGAAGCCTTCATCCGCCATCACGCCGCCGCCATTGCCGACATTCGAGCCACCATATTTCTCGCCATCCGTATTGATGATTTCGTGCCAGTATCCGCCATGCGGCACGCCGATGCGGTAATTCTCTCGCGGCAAAGGCGTGAAGTTGCAGATGATGAGAATCGGCGCGGCCTCATGGGCGTGGCGTAACCATGCGAAGACGCTGTTCTGCGTGTCGTCGGCGATCAGCCATTGGAAGCCGTGATGGCTGTGATCTTCGGCATATAATGCGGGGTAGGCGTGGTAGAGGCGGTTGAGATCGGCAACCGTATCATGCATCCCGTGACCCAGCGTGTCGCCCAGGCGATGCCATTCCAGTTCGCCCTCGTGGCGCCATTCGCCACGCTGGGCGAGTTCACCGCCCATGAACAGGAGTTTCTTGCCGGGGAATGCCCACATGAGGCCGAAATAGGCACGAAGATTGGCATGTTTGCGCCAGTCATCGCCCGGCATGCGGTCGAGAAGCGATCCCTTGCCGTGAACGACCTCGTCATGCGAAAGCGGCAGTATGAAACGTTCCGAATAGGCATAGATCATGCCGAAGGTGATGTCGTGCAGATGGTAGCCGCGCCAGAGCGGATCGGTCTGCATGAAGCGCAGCGTGTCATGCATCCATCCCATGTTCCACTTGAAGCGGAAACCGAGGCCACCGGTCTCGGCCGAGGCGGTGACGCCCGGCCAGGCGGTGGATTCTTCCGCGATCAGCATGGCATCGGGGTGCAGTTCGCGCATGACGGTCGAGAGTTCCCGCAGGAACGCCACGGCTTCGAGATTTTCGCGACCGCCGTAGATATTGGGCCGCCATTCCCCTTCCTTGCGGCTGTAGTCCCGGTAGAGCATGGAGGCGACGGCATCGACGCGCAGGCCGTCGATATGAAATTTGCGCAACCAGAACAGGGCGCTGGCGATCAGGAAACCGCGCACCTCGTTACGGCCGAAATTATAGATCAGCGTATGCCAGTCCTGATGATATCCCTCATGGGGATCGGCATGTTCATAGAGATGCGTGCCGTCGAACAGGGCGAGACCATGAATGTCCGCCGGGAAATGCGCCGGAACCCAGTCCATGATGACGCCAATGCCGCCCTGATGGCAGCGATCGACGAAGTGGGCGAAGTCGGCGGGCGAGCCGTGGCGGGAGGTCGGTGCGAACAGGCTCAACGGCTGGTAGCCCCATGAGCCCGAGAAAGGGTGTTCGGTGATCGGCAGCAGTTCGATATGGCTGAACCCCAGACCCTGAATATAGGGGATCAGATTGTCCGCCAGTTCGTTCCAGCTGGTATAGGCATGCCCATGGCCGGGCCGGCGCCAGGATGGGGCATGAATCTCATAGATCGACAGTGGCGATGAGAGGTTCTGTTTCTCCTGACGTTCGGCCATCCATGTGTCGTCGTCCCACGAGAATTCATGAGGGTCCGCGACCACGGATGCCGTCGCGGGTGGCTGCTCGGCGGTAAAGGCGAAGGGATCGGCCTTCCCGGGCAGCAGGCTGCCGTCCGCGGCCATGATCTCGTATTTGTAGCGCTCGCCGGCACCGATTTCCGGGACGAACAGTTCCCATACACCGCCATTGTGACGCAGGCGCATCGGGTGGCGACGACCGTCCCAGATGTTGAAATCACCGATGACGGAAACGCGTCGTGCATTGGGTGCCCAGACCGCGAAGCGTACGCCATGCACGCCGTCGATGGTCATTGCATGCGCACCCATCATCTGGTCGAGCGCGTGATGCCGTCCCTCTGCGAAAAGATGCAGGTCGAGATCGCCCAGAAGCGTGCCGAAACTGTAGGGATCGTACATGTCCTGCCAGCCATCCGCCCAAAGAATGCGAAGACGGTAGGTGGCGCGTAGCGGCAGTGCGGCGGCGTAGACGCCGCGGGTGTCGATCCGCTGCATCGGCTTTTCGATCGGCGCGGATTTCGGGCGGATCACGACAAGGCGCACTTCCTGTGCATCCGGGTAGAAGACGCGCACGACATCCTGTCGTCCGTCACGATGTCGGCCGAGAAGGGCAAAGGGATCGTGACAGCGACCGGCAACCAGATCCTCGATCGCCGCGCGCAGATGAGGGACGTCGGCTTTGCGGTTGGAGATTTCGACAGGCGGCGACGCATCATTCATTGCGGTTGTTTCCGTTAGGGGCGACGATCAGAAGGCCAGGCAGAAGTTGGACTGGGCATGGAATCTGCCGGTTTGCGTCCGGGACGTCGCCCGAACGCAAACCGGCAGGTTATGCGTGCGTGCCGGTTCGCGGCGGCGGCCCGATATGCATGCTGGCACGCGCGCGTGTCGTGCCTTGCGGCATCCGCGCCGCCGTCACGATCCGCATGCCGCGCTTGGGACGGAGCGACACGTCGCCGCGACGGGGTGCGATGTCATCATCCGCATCGGCGCTGCGCGGATCGCGCCCGGCCATCTCGAGGAACAGCCGAGCGTAATACGCGGCCTTGCCTTCCCAGGAAACGTCATGCAGCGCGCCATTGCGTTGCAGCCGGGCCCAGATCGCCTTCTGCCTGAACAGGCCTTGCGCACGCCGTATCGCGCCGAACAGCGTATCGGCATTGGTGGGCGAGAACAGGATGCCGTTGGCCACCCCTTCCGCGATGGCGGCGGAGTTGGCATCGACGATCGTGTCCGACAGGCCGCCGACCCGCGCGGCGATCGGAATGGAGCCGTAGCGGAGCGCGTGGAACTGCGTCAGACCGCAGGGCTCGAACCGTGACGGCACCAGCGATGCGTCCACGGCGGAGTGCAGCCGATGACCCAGCGTCTCGCTGTAGCGAAGATGGCAGACGAGATTGCGGGGATAACGGCTTTGCAGCGTCGCGAAGGCACGCATGATGGCGGCGTCGCCGACGCCGACGATGGCCATCTGAATGGGGTGTTCGAAAAGACGGGGTGCGATTTCGGCGAGCAGATCGGCACCCTTTTGCGTCGTCAGGCGGCTGACCATGCCGAGCAGCAGCGCATCGGGGTTCTGGGGCAGGCCGAACTCCGCCTGGAAAACGCGTTTGTTGGCCCGTCGCCCGACCACGTCGCCAACCGCATAGGGAAAGATGACCGAGGGATCGGCGGCCGGATTCCATTCCTTGAGGTCGATGCCGTTGAGGATGCCGCTCAGCACGTCGGAACGCGAGCGGAGCAGCCCGTCGAGGCCCATGCCCTCCGCGGGTGTCTGGATTTCCTCGGCATAGGTAGGCGAGACGGCGGTCAGACGCGCGGCCATCTGAAGGGCCGATTTCATGAACCCGATCTGGCCGTGATATTCGACGCCATCCATCTGCATCGCATGGTCCGGCAGGCCGAAGGCGTGCAGCAGGTCCCGCGGGAACAGCCCCTGAAAGGCAAGGTTGTGAATGACGTGTGCGACCGGTGGCGCGGCGATGCCGTCGTAGCGGAGATAGGCCGGTAGCAGGCCGGTCTGCCAGTCGTGCGTCTGCACGACGTCCGGTCGCCACTCTTCCCAGCACCCCTGCGCGAGCGAGGCACCGACCCGCGCCAGAACGGCATACCGGATGCCGTTATCAGGCCAGTCGCGTCCGTCGGGCGCGAGATAGGGGTTGCCGGGGCGGTCGTAGAGTTCCGGGACATCGATGGCGAGCAGGGTGTGCCCGCGTGCGTGTCCCTCCCATAGGTCGACCGCGCGACCGAGCACGTCGGGCATGTGCAGGACGAGGCGTCTGTTTTCGAGCGCCGCCATGACGCTTCTGTAACCTGGGAGTAATGTTCTGGTCTGTATGCCATAGCCGCGCAACGCCGTGGGAAGCGATCCGACGACGTCGCCCAGCCCACCGGTCTTGACGAACGGATACATCTCCGATGCGACCGAAAGGAGTTGCAGTTCCGGGGGGGCGGCAATGGGCATTACATCGGTCATGAGACTTCGCCTCGCGCGTTTCTCTATTGCCGCGCTGGGCAACAGGGCTCGTTTGCGAATATGAACGCGTCTCGGGACTGTATGGATGATTCTCACTGTTATTTTATAATTTGTCGGTAACAGGAACGGGGATCGATACGTTGTTGACATGGAAGCGCCATGATCGGCGCGGAAGATTCCAGTCTGATAGGCCCAGCGACATGAGCATACCGTTGAAGAAACGTCTCAAAGAAGGAACGGCGCATGAGAGGGGTGCCGTCTGGGACGGGATCGGCGTCAACTTCGCCATATTCTCAGCCAACGCGACGGCTGTTGAGGTCTGCCTCTTCGACAAGGACGGCAAGACGGAAATCGAACGGATCAAGCTTCCGGAATATACCGATCAGGTCTTTCACGGATGGATTCCGGACATCTATCCCGGGCAACTCTACGGCTATCGCGTGCATGGCCCTTATGAACCGGATGCGGGACACCGGTTCAATCCGAACAAGTTGCTGCTCGATCCGTATGCGCGCGCCCATCAGGGAGAACTGGTCTGGGACCCGGCATTGTTCGGCTACCAGCTTGGACACAAGGACCTCGACCTCAGCTTCGATGAGCAGGACAGCGCGCCGTTCGTGCCGAAATCGGTCATCACACGTCCGGTCCAGGATCCGGTGCACCGCCCCCGCACGCGCTGGTCGGACAGCATCATCTATGAGACGCATGTCAAAGGCTATACGCAACTGCATCCGGATGTGCCGGAAACCTTGCGTGGCACCTATGCCGGACTGGCAACGAAACCGATCATCGACCGCATGAAGTCTCTCGGGATCACGGCTGTCGAACTTCTGCCGACCCAGAGTTTCGTCAATGACCACTACCTGCAGGAAAAAGGCCTGACGAACTATTGGGGTTATAACACGATCGGTTTCTTCGCCCCCGAATCACGATACGCTTCGGACCCCGAAGATCCGGCGGCAGAGTATCGGCGCATGGTGGCGGCTTTTCATAACGCCGGCCTCGAAGTGATTATGGACGTTGTTTATAATCACACGGCGGAAGGCAATGAACTGGGGCCGACCCTGTCGTTCAAGGGGATCGACAACCTGTCATACTATCGGCTGATCCCCGACAACATGCGTTATTACATCAACGATACCGGGACGGGGAACACTTTCAACCTGTCGAACCTCCGGGTAATCCAGTTCGTGGCCGACAGTCTGCGTTACTGGGCGAACGACATTGGCGTCGATGGTTTCCGGTTCGATCTGGGAACCATTCTGGCGCGGGAGCGGCAGGGCGGTTTCGATACGGAATCCGGCTTCCTGCGTGTCTGCCGGCAGGACCCGACGCTTTCCACCGTCAAGCTGATCGCCGAGCCCTGGGATATCGGGCCGGGTGGTTATCAGGTCGGCAATTTCCCACCGAGCTGGGCGGAATGGAACGACAAGTTCCGCGACACGGTGCGTGATTTCTGGCGTGGCGAGGCGCGGGCCGGGGAACTGGCGCCACGTCTGCTGGGCAGTCCGGACCTGTTCAATCATAGCGGGCGGCAGACCTGGGCCAGCGTCAACTTCGTGACTGCCCATGACGGCTTCACGCTGGCGGACTGCACGCGATATAATGAGAAGCACAATGAGGCGAACGGCGAGGGTGGAAAGGACGGTTCGTCCGACAACCGCTCCTGCAACTACGGTACTGAAGGGTTGACCGACAACCCGGAGATCAACGAGACGCGGGAGCGGCAGCTTCGCAATATGCTGGCGACGCTTCTGCTGTCGCAGGGTACGCCGATGATCCTGGCCGGTGATGAGTTTGCACGGACGCAAGACGGCAATAACAATGCCTATTGTCAGGACAGTGCGATTTCCTGGATAAACTGGGATATCAGGGAATCCGGCGAAAGTCTGACTCGCTTCACGACACGCCTTACGACGCTACGCCGCCGCTTTCCCATCCTTCATCGTCATCGCTTCCTGACGGAAGCCTATAACGAGGAGCTCGACATCAAGGAGCTGACATGGGTCAGCGCCGGCGGTGGCGAAATTGCGGAAGACGAATGGGATACGGCCCAGTGCTTCGGCCTGATGCTGGACGGTCGGGCGCAGCCGAGCGGCATCATACGGCGCGGCGCGGATGCGACACTGCTCATCGTCTTCAACAGCTGGCACGATATCGTCGAATTCACCCTGCCGGAGGCGGAAGGCGAAGGCTGGAAACTTCTGATCGACACGAACCAGCCTGAAGCGGGAGATGCCATTGAGGAGAACGTCTTCCCGGCAAAGCATGTTTATGCCGTGACCGGTCGCTCCCTGCTCTTGTTTGCACTGGATGGCAGCGCAACATCTTCCTGATGGATGATGAAGAAAAGCCAGCCATACAGGATTTGCTGGCCCGGCTCCAGAAATCGCGCTTTCGGGCGCGGTTTCATCTGAACCACGCGGCACAGGGTTATCTGGCGCAGCGCGGTATGGACACGATCATGGATCATGCCGCAGCGTTCATCCGCACGCGGCTCGCCCCCATGCATCCCCTCAATGACGGCAAGCAGACGCCGATGCGTGGCCACCCTGTGTTCATTGCGCAGCACGCCACGGCCTCCTGTTGCCGATCATGCCTCAGGAAGTGGCATGGTCTTCCCAAGGACGTCCTGCTGGATGCCGCCCAGCAACGGGCGATACTGGATGTGATCCGTGCGTGGCTGATGCGGGAGATCGACCAGCCCGCATCTTGCGTTAGGCAGGGTTCGCCGCCTCAGGGCGAACTTTTCTGACGCAGGCCATACCCGATGATAGTCGTCTCCTCGATGTCGGCTGCGACATTGAAGGTGAGTGTGCGGCGATGCGGATCAAACTGGCAGGGCCGATCTTCCGCAAGGCGTTCGAACGATCCCAGGCCATGGATGGTGATCTCGATTGACGTCCACCAAGGACGGCGATTCCCCGCCCGTTGTCCCAGCGTGACGATGAAACGGCCGTTCGCCTCGAAGCGCGCCGTGAAATGTTGGCGCAGGAAATCGCCATTACGATAACCGAAACTCTCGCCATCATCGTCGTAAACGTCGCCATCGCATTGATCGGCTGCGTAGATGGCCAGGCGCAGAGGGCCTGATGGTGTTTCGGACGTGAAGGAGATCGTGTCGTGATGCGGAATGATAGCACCGGCGCGGGCATAGACCGGGATACGATCCGCGACAGGTGTGATCGTCACCAGATGGCTTTGGTGAGCAGGACTATTGGCCAGTTCGGTCACGGTGCCGCTGTTGCCCGTTATCTTGGCGCGGCGGTCCGTCTCCACGCGGTAGCCTGTGCGGAAATCGTACCAACCGCCTGGCGGTAGCGTCACCTCGTATTCGCCGGGAATTTCGCCATAGGGTGGCGGCGCAATCAGCAGGGCGGCGCCAAGCATGAATTGCGACGGCGTCTGTCGGTCCAGTACCTCGCCGCCCGAAGCTGATGGAAATTCGAGAAACATGGGGCGCATCATCGGCATGCCGGTGCGGCTCGTTTCCTCGGCCAATGTGTAGAGATACGGCAGCAGCCTGTAGCGTTCCGCAATGGCTTCACGGCGAATGCGCAGATGATCCGGCCCATCCACCCATGGTTCCTGCGGGCGTGTGCCGAGATCCGCATGATTGTCGGCAATGGGATTGAACATGCCGACCTGTAGCCAGCGTGTCAGCAGGTCGGGGTTGGATGAGCCGACGAAACCGCCGAGATTGGCACCGGCAAAGGAGAAGCCGCTTAAGCCGAGACTGAGAAGCATCGGTGTGCTGAGGCGCAGATGCTGCCATGTCGCCACGTTGTCGCCTGTCCATGTCACGCCGTAGCGATGGCCTCCGGCATAGCTGGCTCTCATCATGACAAAAGGTCGCCTGTCCGGTGCGATATTCAGCAATCCTTCGCGCGTCGCGCGGGCGTTGAGCATGCCATAGACGTTGTGGATTTCCGCGTGGCTGGCGTTGCGTGGGGTGAAGCCGGGGGCATCGATCCGGTGCCGGACTTCGGGAATGAATGTGCCCAGATCGTTGAAGATCGCGGGCTCGTTCATGTCGTTCCAGATACCGTCCACCCCAAGCGTGCCGTAGGGCTCCTGAAAAAGATGGGCCCAGTAGGCGCGGGCCCGGGCGTCGGCGAAATCCGGAAAGACGGAGGGTCCGCCCCAGGCTTCATCGACATAGAGCGTGCCGTCGGCGGTGTGAACGAAGGCGTTCTGCTCCAGCCCGAGGCGGTATGGCGCATAAGGTTCGTCCGTAACGCGCGCGATGTGGAGATCCGCGATGAGCACGACCTTGAAGGCCATGACGTGCAGGTCGTCGATCATTTTCCTGAACGTTGGAAAGGCGTTGTCGTCGATCG